>CALLIO010000217.1 GCA_938009055.1 uncultured Altererythrobacter sp. | reverse complement strand
GAGACAAGCCGAGATAAGGGCTCCCAAATGCGAGACCCCTTGTAAATCAGTTCCCCAGCTTGTCACATCGACCCCCGTCAGCACGAGTTCTTGCGCGCCTTGATCGAGATGCAATTGCGCTTCGGCAATGACCTGTTCGATACTCATGGACCGGCTTTTGCCGCGCCCTTGTGGGATCACACAAAAGGTGCAGGCATGATCGCAGCCGTTTTGAACGGCGATGAAGGCGCGGGTGCGCGTCGGCACGATTGACGGCGCTTCTTGCGGGGCGTTCCAGGCACGCGGATCAAGCTTTCGCTCATTGGCGATGAGGCCATCAACCTCTGGCATATCGCCCAGCTGTTCGCGCTCGATATCGGCGGCGCATCCGGTGACAAGAAGGCGCGCATCGGGGTTGGCCTTTCGCGCTTTGCGGATCGCTTGGCGGGTCTGGCGCACGGCTTCGGATGTCACGGCGCAGGAATTGATGACCACGAGATTGTTATCGCCGGCGAGCATCGCCTTCATCCGCTCGCTTTCGGCGATATTGAGGCGGCATCCCAGCGAGATCACTTCAGGCGGATTTGCCAGCTTGTTGGTCAGCGCGTTCAAGAGAAGTCATCCCACTCGAACGAGCCACGAAAACTCTCTGTCGCAGGGCCGCTCATCTGGATGCGGTCATTATCATCCCACACAATGTTCAGCGTTCCGCCGGGCAGGGTGACATCGACTTTTCGATCGGCCAGTCCGCGCTTCATCGCAGCGATAGCGGTAGCACAGGCGCCTGTTCCGCAGGCCCGTGTTTCGCCAACGCCGCGCTCCCAAACGCGCAGGCGAAGGGCGCTGCGGTTTTCAATGCTGGCGACATTCACATTTATGCGTTGAGGGAATAACGGATCATGCTCGACTTGGGGGCCGAGGGTCTCAAGATCAACCGCATCTGTGTCCGCGACGAAAAAGACGACGTGCGGATTGCCGACATTGACCGCGACAGGGTTTGCCAATCGCGTTTCGCCTTCGCCCCAGCTCACCGGCATGGCCAAAGTATCCATCGCATAGTCGAGGGGAATTTCGCTCCATTCGAAGAGCGGCACACCCATATCAACCGTCGCGCCATTGCCCGCCGCATCAGGGGAGAGCGCAATGACACCGCCACCGGTTTCGACATTCGCTTTGGCGCCATGCAGCAATGCAACCGCGCGAGAAGCATTGCCGCAGGCTTCTACTTCGCCGCCGTCCATATTGTAGATCCGCATGCGGAAGTCGGCCTGCTCGCTCGTCTCCAAAACGATCAGCTGGTCGCAGCCAATACCAGTGGTGCGGTTCGCAATAGCGGCGGCGCGGGCGCTGCTTAGCGCAAGCAGTGGTGCTTCGCGACCATCGAGGATCACAAAGTCATTGCCCAGCCCATGCATCTTGGTGAAATTGATCCGCATCGCGCCAGCGCATTTATTGCGGATGGGCGAGCGCGTCCAGTCTTGTGATAGGGTGCGGCCTGAACCCGGCTTCCCGATTACCCTGAGGTGCTGTTCGATTTGGGTTCGACAGCAGCGAGAATATCGTCCTGCGCTACATTGCTGTCAGCCTTTTGCTCATCACTGGAAAGTTTGCTTCGTCTCACCCGAAGCTTGCCGAGTTTCTCCAGGCGCGCGCGCACTTGATCGGAGTCTTCAGGCTGGCCGTAGTGAAAGCCTTGTCCCTTGAAATTGCCGAGCGACTTGAGCGTATCGAGCACACTTTCGTCTTCGATCCCTTCAGCCGTGATCGGCATATCGAGACCGTTGCCCAGCGATACAATCGCATCGATAATCTTTGAGTTTGCCTCGGTATCGCGCAATTCGCTGACGAAGCTGCGGTCGATCTTGAGGCGATCAAACTTGAGCGTGCGCAATTGCGACAGGCTGGAATAGCCAGTGCCGAAATCGTCGAGACTGACCTTCACCCCTTGATTGCGCAGGCTGGCGATCATCGATCGAACCATGCCGATATTGTCGTGAAGACAGCTTTCGGTGACTTCGATCTCGAGCCGATGGGGTGGGAATTGATGTTTGACCAGCAGCTTTAGCAGTTTTTGCGAGAACCATGGATCGCGCATTTGTACTGGCGAGATGTTGACCGACAGCGTGATTGAGGGGTCCCACTCGCGCGCGTCTTGGAAAGCCAGCTCAATCAATTGTTCGGACAGAGCACCGATCACGCCGATATCTTCAGCGATTGAGATAAAGATTTCGGGGCTAACCACGCCCATTTGCGGCGATTTCCAGCGTGCGAGCATTTCAAAGCCGACAAGTTCGCCAGTCGAAATGTCGACTTGCTGTTCGTAATAGGGAACAAATTCGCGCCGCTCCAAACCGCGCCGGATGCCCACTTCTAGCTCGTTGCGTAGCCGGAGCTCTTCTTCCATCGCAGGTTCGAACAACGAATAGCGGTTCTTGCCATGCTTTTTCGAGTGATACATCGCCACATCTGCGCGGTGAATCAATGTCTCTGCATCGATTGGATCCGGGCCATCGCCGCGCAACGGGCTGTTGGTGGAAATACCAGCCGACAAAGTTGTCTCAGCAGATACCTCGCCCAGCTCCAACGGCTTGTTCGCGCTCTCGCACAGGCGCATGACCAGTTCTTCGACCCGCGAAGTATCGCCAATCTCGACTTCCATTGCGAAGGCGAATTCATCGCCGCCAGGCCGCGCAAGCTTGACGTTGTTTGGCAAGATGGCGCGCAGCCGATTGGCAATTTCGATCAAAGCAGCATCGCCTTTTGAGTGGCCATGCATATCGTTGATCTGTTTGAAATTATCGATGTCGATCACAACGAAAGCGATCGGATTACCTGTCAGCCGGCCTCGCTGGCAGACGGCAGCGGTAAACTCGGCCATGCTTCGGCGGTTAAGGCAATCGGTCAGCGAATCTGTCGCAGCAAGCTTTTGAGCAGTCTTTTGCGCGACCCGCCTTTCAGCGATTTCGTTTGTCAGCTCTTTGTAACGGCGCCATCCAAATATCACGAGCGCGATATTGAGGAGCAATGCGTTGACAAGGAAGAGGTTGGGGCCTTCGCCTTGCCCCCAGATCGAGCGCATAACATCGGGCAGGACTGCGCCGCCTGTTCCAACGAACAGGATGATTGCGGCCGTAGCAATGCCCAGCGCGACAATGTCACGCTCTGCTTTGCCCAATCGCTTGTCGTCCGGCGTTTTGCTCACCTGCTTGCGAATGCCCCAAAATTGCTCCGCTCGTTGATCGAACAGCGCAGCTAAAAATATTGCGAATAGGCTTATGAGGGAATGACCCTAAGGACAGGTTAACTAACGGAATTCTTCGGCAAGGCTGGAGCTGGACGGGGGGCTCGTCTAAGCTGGTTGAGATTAAAGTATGGCAAAGGGATTATCGCAAGATGCGGCGCTATTGGCTGGTGAAGTCCGAACCGTTCAAATACAGCTGGGATGACTTGGTCCGTGATAAGGAAGAGGTGTGGGACGGCGTGCGCAATCACCGCGCCAAGAACAATCTTCAGGCGATGAAAGTGGATGAGGATGCGTTCTACTACCACTCGCGCGAGGGCCTGGAGATTGTGGGCATTTGCACAGTCAGCGTTGCAGATATTCTCGACCCGACCGATTCCACTGGCAAATGGGCAGCGGTAAAATTCAAGCCCAAGAAGAAATTCGCCAACCCCGTCTCGTTAAAGGCGATCAAGGCAGAGCCGCGGCTGGCTGATTGCGAGTTGGTTCGGCTCGGGCGTTTGTCGGTTGCCGAAATGACGGCGGAGGAATGGCAGGTAATCTGCGAAATGGCTGGCGTTGACCCTGACTAACGCGAACGCAGGCCGCTGATTGTGGCGCCGCTGGCGGCGAGCTGTTCGATCTCTATTGTGCAATGGATCAGTCGCACGCCTTTAATGGTTTGCGCTTGGTCCAGTCCGGATTTGAATTCATCGGTTGTGCGCGCGGATGCACTCCACGCCCCAAAGCTGGCTGCGAGTGCGGCAAAGTCGGGGTTGCGTAGCTGGGTCGCTGAAACGCGTTCGGGATACTCGCGCTCTTGATGCATGCGGATTGTGCCATAGGCTGAGTTGTCGACCACGATTACCAGCATATCGCAATTGTGCTGGACGGCGGTCGCCAGTTCCTGACCATTCATCAGGAAATCCCCATCCCCTGCAATTGCGACAATGGTTCTTTCGGGAAAGCGAAGAGACGCAGCGACGGCTGCCGGAACGCCGTAACCCATCGCTCCAGCTGTTGGGGCGAGCTGGGTTGGAAAGCCATCGTAACGCCAGAACCGGTGCCACCAACCAGAGAAGTTCCCTGCTCCATTGCAGATGATGCTGTCCGCGGGGAGCATATTGCGCATATGGGCCACGCATTGCCCCAGATCGAGCGCGAAATCGGATGATCCGGGTGTTGCCCAATCCTCCCACACCGTATGCGCATCG
>CALLIO010000216.1 GCA_938009055.1 uncultured Altererythrobacter sp. | reverse complement strand
GTGAGCGGAACCGCCTCTGTCATCCACCAGCACGCCATCCACACCACAAGACCTGCGACCAGCCACGCTTCGCCTGGCATTCCTGCAGGCGGCGCGGTGAACGCAGTGAAGGCAAAAATGGCTGGCCCCAAAAAGCGGCCGATGCGGCTGGCTGTCATGCGCCTTGTTTCCCCTTGCGCGTTCAATCCCGCATCAGGAGCAAAGCGTCAAGCGATCACTCGATCTCGGTTTTTACTTCCGGATCGCCTGGCAAATCGATGTTGCTGAAAGTAACCGTGCCAGTGCGTACGCCCTGGCGGATCAAGAGGTCATACTTGCGCTCACGCTCGGCCAATAGACGCGCCATGCTGGGCGGAATTCGAAATCCGTTGGCGAGCCCATTTGTCTCGTATTGGTTTGCGGTGCTTTCACGGTGGCCGCCGGCAAGGTCGGCGATATCGGGCTCAGATATGCTGGCCTTGGCATCCTCGGTCTTGCTTAAGATTTCTTGCAAGTCGGCATTTGAATATTCGGCGATATGATTGCGAACATCGCGACTGAAGTCTTGGAAGTAAAATGGCGCCGCCTCTGAATAGATTGTCGAAACCAAAAGCGTGCTGCCGTTTTTCTGAGTGCCGCGCAGCGAATTGACCAATTCGCTCGCTCCCTTGTCGAGCAAATCGCCCAGATTCTCGCCATTGTAGGCCTCTCGCTGGATCGAAGGGCCGCCAATATCTCCGCGCCAAAAGCCATAGATGACGAGCGGGTCTTTCCAATTGGGATAAACGATCTGCGTGCGAATGTCCTTGGGGCTCATCGCCACACCATTCACAGTAATGAACTTGGCGTCATCAAGGTTCACGCCCCCGATCTTGATATCGCGCGGCTGGCGTATCGGCCAGGCGAGAGCGATCTGTTCAATCATGGCGACATTGTGCAGATTTAGCCAAAAGGCGAGTTGTTCGTTGCGAGGCAAGCTTTGCAGGTCGAGGTTCGTACCCGTCTGCTCCAGATCCTTGCGATATTCGGTGAAGGTCTGTGTGACATCAGCTTCAAGGAATGAGAACATGATGCGGCTGCCCTCCAGCCGATAGCGTGAGCGATGACCATAGATGCGCCTTGTGCCGATGCTGGGGGTCCGACTTGCTGCCGACTTGCGCATACTTGGGCCCATCGAAATGACGAGATTTTTCAGCGCTTCGTCCCAGATTGAATAGTCAATCCGGTGCGGCTTGCCATTGTGGGCAGGGACAAATTGAACAAATTGCGCTTGCACCTGAGGCATTGCGGCAGATTGCGCGAGCGATGGTGCTGCGACAGAACCGAGCGAGAGCAGGGCGGCTGCCGCCACTGACCTGAAGAGGAATTGCGTGGTCATAATCGTCTTGCCTTATCGCTTGTGGCGGGTTCCAAAAGGGCGCGCGCCAAGGGGGGAAGCAACAAATATTCTCAAGCAATATCTACCGCATTTGGGATAGGGTGCAACGGTTCTGATCGAGGTATGAATGCAGTTTGTCGAGGTGTGTTGCGTGGGTAACGCAGCGTGCCAGGCTGCTTGCTCAAAAAAAAGAGCGCCGGGAGGGGCGCTCTTCTTGGGTTACGTCGACTGATCTTCAAGCCTATTTCGGGGCGAGCACCATCAGCATTTGCCGGCCCTCAAGGCGCGGGAAGGCTTCGACCTTAGCGGTCTCGACCGTGTCATCCTGCACACGCTTGAGCAGGTTCATGCCCAATTCCTGGTGCGCCATTTCGCGCCCGCGGAACCGCAAAGTCACCTTCACCTTGTCGCCATTGTCGATGAATTTGTTCACATTGCGCATCTTCACGTCATAATCATGCGTGTCGATATTGGGGCGCATTTTGACTTCTTTGATGTCCTGCGTCTTTTGCGTTTTGCGCGCCAGATTGGCTTTTTTCTGAGCCTCGTAACGATATTTGCCAACGTCGAGGAATTTGCACACAGGCGGGTCGGCATTGGGCGAGACTTCGACCAGATTAAGGCCAACGCCATTGGCCTGCTCAACTGCTTCGCGGGTGTACATGGTGCCGAGGTTTTCGCCGTTCTCGTCAATGACGCGGACTTTCTCGGATTCGATTAGTTGGTCGTAGCGCGGACCGCTCTTGCGTGGCGGTTGCATGGAACGACGAGGTGGACGGGCTATTGGGTATCTCCTGTTTCAGCCTTGATTCTTGTCCGACTATGTAGGGACTTAAGCAGGGGAAGGCTAGGGGGCAGAGTTCCACAGCGAAAACTGGGTGAGTTTGGTGTTGGCAGCCACCAGCGCAGTGATCTGCTGTGCGGGTTGGAGCGCTTCGATAATGGCCGGATCGCTGGCGTCCATGCCGCCGGTATATGCGCCAAATGCGGGCAGTATCATCCGGCCCGATCCAGCAGTGTCGCGGCTCATCACAGCACAGGCCCGCGCAATATGCCGCTCGCGCACTTTCAGCCGCAATTTGGGGTGAAAATGCCCGGAAAGCTCTGGCCGCGTCTCGCCGCTTTGGGCCTCGTGACGCAGGACAATGCCCGCGATCTCAAGCTCGTCCAGCTCGGTGCCGCCCGGCGCGGCGTGCCTGCTATCCGCATTGTGATCGTGATTGCCGGTGACCCACACCCAATCGACTGTGCGCACCATCGCCTCGAGCATTCCGGCGGCGTGTTCCTCCAGCCGCTCTGCTCCGCGTGCATCGTGGAAATTGTCTCCCAAAGTATAGACCCGCCGCGCCCCCGTCGCTTTCAGCGCATCAGCGACACGGCCCAAAGTCTCGCGGCTGTCATAGGGCGGCAGCATCTGGCCATGGCGGGCATAGAAGCTGCCCTTTTCCAGATGGAGATCAGCCACCAGCAGCGCATTTTCGCGCGGCCAAAACAAAGCGTTTGAAGGGAGCAGCACCATCTCCTCACCACAAAAGTCGAGCGCGTGTTGGCCCAAGCCTTTGGATGTGAACGAAACGGGAACCATGAGTTCTACTTGCCCTCATCTTCGCAGCTTGGCAAGAGGCGCAAATGGACAGGTCACAGCATACACAAGCCGCGCGCAATTGGTTCGAGGATCTGCGCACGCAAATCTGCGAAGAGTTTGAAAGTATCGAGCGCGAGGCGGGCTCTGATGCCAGCTTTGCCTTCACCCCGTGGCAGCGCGAGGAAGAAGGCAATGCCGATCCGGGTGGCGGTGTTCAGGGTCTGATGAAGGGTAAGGTGTTTGAGAAAGTCGGGGTCAATGTCTCGACCGTCAAAGGCAATTTCTCACCTGAATTTGCCGCCCAGATGAACGGGGCGGATGCCGACAATCCCGGCTTTACCGCCACCGGCATTTCGCTGGTTGCGCATATGGCGAACCCGCATGTGCCGGCCGTGCATATGAACACGCGTTTCCTCACCACCGGCAAGGCATGGTTTGGCGGCGGGGCGGACCTCAATCCGCCGCTTCCTTATGATGAGGATACAGACGCGTTTCATGCCGCCTTTCGCGCGGCCTGCGCGGCGCATGATCCGACTTACTACGACCGGTTCAAGCAATGGGCGGATGAGTATTTCTACATCCCACATCGCCAATGCCACCGTGGGGTGGGCGGGATTTTCTACGATCATCTCGAATGCGATGATGATCCCAGCTTTGACCGCAATTTCGCTTTTACGCAGGATGTAGGCAAAGCGTTCCTCGACATTTATCCGAAGCTGGTGCGTGGGCGGATGGAGAGCGACTTCACCGATGCGGACAAGCGCCAACAGCTGGAGTGGCGCGGGCGCTATGCCGAGTTCAATCTCGTCTACGATCGCGGGACATTGTTCGGCCTTAAGACCGGCGGGAATATTGATGCGATTTTGATGAGCCTGCCGCCTGAAGCGGTCTGGAGCTGACTAGCTTGGCGGGACGGGATAGCCCCATTGCGCGTCCTGAACCGACTTTTCTCCATAGCCAATCAGGCAGCGCATATAGCGTTTGTGGAATTGCAGAG
>CALLIO010000215.1 GCA_938009055.1 uncultured Altererythrobacter sp. | reverse complement strand
GGCAGCGTGTATCCAATGGATTCAAAATGATATCGCGTTCGGGATCGAAGAAGGTTTCGATAAAAGCGCCGGTCAGATCAAAAATGACCGCGCGTTCACCCCTCTGTCTGATCTCGGAAAGGAGCTCGAAAAGGGCGACCGTTTTGCCCGTGCCTGTCGTGCCGACCAGCATGGTGTGGCTTTGCTCTTTACGCCAGGGCCAGCTCACGCCTGCAAGGTGCGCGGGGCTATAGAGACCGGCTGAAGCTAACGCGCTGCTGCCTGCAAGCCGCCACCTCCATCCCAAATTGCTGCCATATTCGCGGGCGCGTTCATGGCGATTGTGATCGTCGATTTCGCCTTCCAGTTCAGCAAGGCTTGCGAGCGATGCGCCGCGCACATGCTTCCTTTGCTTGGAGCGCCAACCGAAGTGTTCAGCAACCCACCAAAAGGCAATGAAGGCAGGAACAAGACCCCACGCCGAGGTGACAAGCGCAGCCTCAACCGCCCCCTCAAATGCGGTCATTGCCTCTTTCATGGGCGGGTATTCTGTGACTACGCTGATCGGGAACGCGACGATGCTTCCATCAGCCAAGGTGAGGTTCACAAGCTTGTCAGGATCGAACTCCATAAACGCATAAAAGGATGAGTAGATGTGCATCCAGACAAGGTAGGTTTGGTGGTCATTGAGGCTGCTTGTTACCTCCCAATAGATCAGTCCTAGAATCACCAGCAGTGTGATGATGAGCGGACCCTTGAGCCCGGCTGCAAACATGAAACCAAAGTGCCCAAGGAGCTGGCTTCCGCGAGTGAAGTTGACGAGTTTATGCTTCATCGCCGCCCCCTTGCGGGCGCGGCGCAACGAGCCCCAAACGCTCCAGCCGGCGCTGATAGGCCGCGACCGTCTGCTCGCGCAGATCGGGCACAGAATGGTGCGTGAGCAGCGCATCCAAAGCTACCGTGATGAAAATGTTCTGGCGAACCGGATCGGTCGCAGGCGTGTTCAAATCGGCTTCGGTGTCACGCTGCCAGGCATCAAAAATGCAATCGCCAATCACGATGCTTGAACTTACCCGCCGCTCATCAGCCTGAGTCTTAATCCACTCGGCAATGAGAGGCGTGACATAGGTCACAAAACGATGATGTCTTTGCATGAATCCAAGTTCCCTTTGCTAAAAAGAACCTGGTTCACTCTTCGGAAAAGTGAGTGCCACTCTGGCACGGGCAATAGGGTGTAGGAAACCGGAAAATTAGGACAGAAATTCAATGTGCTAAGTGAATTCAGCACACTCTGGCACAGTCGATAAAGCCATTGGCACACGACTGGCACAGAAGTGGACATTGCCAAATTCATGATAAACTTCATGATCTTACTTGCCAGCCCCGCTGCGTACGGTGTGCTGTCAAGTTTCAATGTGCGTAGGCGTTTCCGGCAACTTGGAGCAACCGTTCAATACACTGAATTTTCGGCTTTATTTTTGGAGCGGGCGCAGGTTGGCTTTCTTGGGACAAAGCGAGATTCTAAGAGGAATCGGCTCTGGGCTACCAACTGGCCTTAGTTTGGTGACAAATGGCCAGTTGAAGGGACGCTGTTCATGGGGCGATTTATACGCGCCGCTTGCAGAGTATTGGCCCTCGACCACTGTTCGCATGTGTCGGGAAGAGTCTATCGACATGTTCGTCAGTCGAATTGATGTGCACAGCCTCGCGCCGCCTTTTTTGGATGGAACAACTGCACTGACTGGCGCCGATCAATCAACCAGCGAGGGCCAGCTCGTTCGCTGAGCGGTAGGTCAACCGCTTACCCCTGCAAACATGAAAAAAGGGCAGGAGTCGTTCCCGGCCCCTGCTCTGTTCGTGCGGTCAGAACTCGTCTGACATCGCCCCGTGAATGGTATGCACGACGCGCGCTGCAAGGTGCGCCGGAAGCGCATTGTAGTCACCTTCGTCGAGTGCGACGTATCCAAGCTCGCGATCCTCAATGATATGCTGATCGAAGAAGCTGTGCAGCGCCCGGCGCTCTGCCACAGCCAGCGCGTCAAAGTAGCGGTCCGAAGTCGAAATGCGTTGAAATTGCGTAGCCATTGTATCCTCCTGATGTCTGCCGTTGACGGCAGGAGCAGGACGGATGGGCGTGCAGCCGGCGGGTCAGGGATCGTCCCGAAGGGCGACCGCGAAGGGGCGGTAGGGGTGACGATTTTGTCGGACCGAAGCCAAGCGAAGGGGAGGCAAAATGGTGGGACCCTGCCGTCCTTGACGCGCCGGTTGCGCGCCCATCAGAATGGGACAACCGTGAGCCAGGCCCCCTCCCCCGCCAGACAGTTTGGACAACGCAAGAAGGGGCGCTGTCCGGTAGGACAGGACCCCTTCGGGAGGGAGACCGACGGGAGAGTTCAGTCGATCTCGGGAGCGTCGGTGTTGTCGTTGTCGTCGCTCGACCCGTTGCCGCGTGAGAGAAAATCGACCTTGTCGGCGAGGATCTCGGTGCCGTAGCGGGTGACCCCGTCCTTGTCCTCCCACTGGGTGTAGTGGATGCGGCCCTGGACCGAAACCAGCTGGCCCTTGGAGCAATACTGGCCGACGGTCTTGGCGAGGCCGTTGAAGCAGGTCACCCGGTGGAACTCGCTTTCCTTGGCGGTGTAGCCGTTCTCGTCCTTGTAGGTCTTGCCGTCCTTGTCGCGCGCGGGGCGATCGGTGACGACGGTGATCCCGGTAACGTTGGTGCCGCCTTTGGTCTCGCGGGTGTCAGGATCGCGGGCGATGCGGCCGGTGAGGATTGCGATATTGGTCATGATGTAAGTTCCTTCAGTTCCTCAAACCGGAGACCATCTCCGGCTTGAGAACATCCAGAAGAAGCAGGGCATGGGAGGGCTGCACCGCAGGAGCGAAGCTCCAAGGGAAACCCGTTCATGACGGGTGGTGCGGGCAGGCAGCGCAGCTGCCAACACGGCCGGCAAAGGAACGGGTTGCTGTCCTCAGCTGACCTGGTTCAGGACTGTTCGCGAAGAAAGCCGGATGGGTATCAGGTGCGGGCCTGAAGGCTCACGTGACCCTGCTGCAATCAACCTGCCCCATCGCCTTCCGATGCCGCCAGCAGATCCATGAAGTTGCGGGCTGCTTCCCGGTCTTCCTCGTTCTCGAACGCCATATCGAGATCGGGGGCGGACCCGAACATGTGCAGGAAGGACCAAAGTGCAAAGCGTTTGCCGAAGTCTTTATCGAACACCGACAAGTGTCGGCTTTGCGCCCCAATCTAAGTTATAGCCGACCGCGTTAGGTCTAACCGGAAGCTGCCGTTCGTTGCGACGTCGGAGCGCCCCGCCATGCCCCAAAAGAATGGCCTTGGTTTTTCAATTGGCCTAGTGTCGCGGAAGCCACCCGCCAGACGTCGAGATCGAAGCTATTACAAATCAAATCGTAGTTTGATTAACGAAATCACCAGCCTATTCTGACCCAAAAGAAAGATGACGTTAGTTCTTAAACAATTAGACCATGACAATCTCTGCCACGGCTGGGAATGGGAAGTCGAAGACATCGACATTCTGGCCGAACGCGTGGCGCGCGTGGCGTTGGGACAATATCGGCATATTGCGCAAATCCTCGAAGGTCTAGCGGTCTCAGCTCCAGCGGGTTCCGCTCAGCACGCGGCAGACGCGCTTAAGAAGCTGAAGGTCGCAAAAAATGGTGATCCATGGCATCGTGATGGCTGGTTGTTCCAGATAATATCCTGGATTGCCGCCAATCAGGAAAAGCAAGGAGCAGCGCTCGCTCCCCCTCACATCTTCCATGCGCACAAGGGCTTTGACGGCTTGCAGTTGGAAATTTCAGATGACTGCAAGTCGGTGACCGCTGTCGTGATCTTCGAAGACAAGGCCACTGAGAAAGCGCGCCGAACAATCAAGCGTGAGGTATGGCCCGATATCGAACACCTCGAAGCCGGTGGGCGGATCGCTGAGCTAACCCATGAAGTATCAGCAATCCTTGAGCGGCAGCAACAGGTGCATCCTGACCTGGATATCGACCACGCTATAGATCGCATCTTGTGGCAGGAAGCGCGCCGCTACCGCGTTAGCGTCAGCATCGACGACAGGCACAAATCTCATGATAAGCGCAAAAAGCTCTTCAAGCACTACGACGTTTCTGCGGATGGCGGTGTTGTTCGCCGCCGCGCCGAAACTATGCACTTTGAAGATCTTCGAGAGTGGATGACCAACTTTTCTGATTTGGTTGCCGAGAAAATCAAGGCGATTGCGAATGTTTGATCCAATCACTTCCGCGTTGATCGCCGCTTCTCCGCCGCTCGAAGGGCTCGATTTGGAAGCGCTCCCCAAGCGCCTTACCGAGGCATTCGCCGATATCGTCGCCGCAAAGATTAGGCTTCGTGGAGCAGAAACCGAGAAAGCTTCCGAAACGCTTGAAGAAACGTTGCTCGAGGTTCGCCGGTTAGCCGCTGCGCATGAGGCATTTGTCGCACTCTTGCCCGAGCGTGACAATCGCGCGGCCGCCGCATTTGTGGCTGCTTCTGCTCATCAGGTCTGCTTGATTGGCTCTAGGGCCGATAGGGGCGAGCTTTCCTATCTGGACGCCACTAGCGTAGCTCCTGAAATCTGCGCAGCACTGCTGTTCATGGTCGCAGAAGCCCATGCCGATGCCGCCGAATGCGCGAAACGCATTTCAATTGATCTAGCTGAAGGGACGGCCGTGGAACGCGCGCTCCTGACATCGATCAAATTGCTCGCCACTGGACGCCTTCGAAACGTCGGGCAGCAGGATATGCCGGACATCGAGACTGACCAGGCAACGCCGGAACAGGCTATCGACGCCCTTTATCTAGAGCTGCTCAAGGGCATCAAAAAGCTAGCGACACGTCTGCTGTCGCAGGTGGACCTGGACCCGGCCGCCGGCGGCATCGAACCCGCCTCTAGCTATTTCATTCGAGTTAAAGAACTAAGCGTCGGTCAGCTTGAGGATGTGTTCGGAACCGGCGATCATATCTTTAATCTATTCCCCGGCCCGCTGCATTTGGCCAACCTCCTTATCGCGGTGGAGCGTGACCTTATCGAGTCCGCGCTGACCCGCCTGCCAGCTCCGCAAGGCGTAGACGACGATGCCTGGTGGCAAATCATTCGCCGAATGGCCCGCAAGCGCCCCTTCCTGTGGCGAAATCATCGCGACGCGATCGCCAGCAACTATCTCGAGAAGGGAACATCGTCCGCGATCAGTTTCCCGACTGGTGGCGGTAAATCTACTCTCGCTGAGCTAAAGATAGCTGCATCACTCATTCGGGGCGAAAAGGTGGTTTTTCTGGTGCCCACCCACGCACTCGTCGATCAGACGACGCGTGCGCTCAAAGATTCTTTCAATACCTTCGAAATCGTCGGTGACGTCGAGGACGAAGTGATGTTTTCTGACATCGTTGTTCTGCCCGAGGTTATCGTCACCACACCAGAGCGTTGCTTAATGCTCCTGACAACGCAGCCAGAAGCATTTGCGGACCTCGGCCTTATTGTGTTTGACGAATGTCATTTGCTTCATCCTCGAGATTCCGATCGTAGCCGCCGCAGCATCGATTCAATGCTCGCGATCCTAAATCTTTCTAGAGCCGCTCCCGAGGCAGATATGCTCATGCTTTCGGCAATGATGAAAAATGCCGATGAGATTGCGAAATGGCTGGAGGAACTGACAGGCCGAGCATGCCTCTCCCTAAGCTTAGCATGGAAGCCAACGCGTCAAGTTCGTGGTAGCGTCGTTTATCCTGCCGATACCATCAATGAACTTACAACTAACCTTCGACAGGCGCGGAAAAAATTTTCAACCCACAAGAACCCACCTGCGGCAATCAAACGCGAATTGGTTGCTCAGCCATTCGGTTTTTTCAGTCTCTTGCAAACCTGGGCTAGCAAGGATCGGAGCGATTACACCTTACAACCTCTTCTCGATGATGCACACCATCTTTCCACCGGCAGATCGAAAGGTGGCGCCTGGTATCTCACGCCAAACGGCAACCACACGAGCGCGCTGATCGCCGCAGCTTCAGCGTCAAGCGGTCTCAAAACACTCGTGTTCGTTCAATCTACCGTCTTGGCAGAAGCATCGGTGAAGGAATTCCCGAATTTGCTGAAGTCGCCCAAGGTCAAGCTTACCGACGAAGAGCTTAAGTGGCATAGCTTGGCCGCTGAAGAAATGGGCGGCGCTGACCACTGCTATTTGACGCCTGTAGCTGATGGGCAGGTCGGCGGAGGTGCAGCCAGCCACCACGGGCTGCTTCTCCGCGAAGAACGGCTGCTGCACGAATCCCTTTTCAAGCGGAAGGATGGCATTGACGTTCTTTTTGCCACCTCGACACTGGCTCAAGGTATGAATTTGCCAAGCGAAGTCGTGATTATTTCGGGCGATAGTCGCTTCGATCCGGAAGTTGACAAGATGGCTCAACTTGAAGCCCACGAGTTGCTAAATGCTGCGGGACGTGCAGGGCGGGCGGGCGAAAACTCGCAAGGGTTCGTGCTTGTTGTCCCAAGCCGTGTCGTTGAGTTCGATAACAAGTCGAACCTCATCAACTCACACTGGCTTACCCTGCAATCGATTTTTGCTCAGAGCGATCAATGCCTCGTGATTGACGATCCAACAACCATCCTGCTCGATAAGATTCACGCAGGCGCATTCGAACAAGGGATGCCGGCATATTTCTTAAGCCGCTTGCCAGCCTCGGACGAGAATGGAACCGATGCGCCGATCAGAGATATCATATCTCGGTCGTTTGCCGCCTATCGAGCGCGACAAAGAGGAGATGCCGATTGGATCGAAAGCCGTATCGCTTCCGCCTTCGCTGCGCGAAAAAGTGCAGAACCAGAAGACGATTCCAAATGGCTCGACCGCGTGTCAGGGCTGACTGGCGTATCGGTTAATATTCTCCACGAACTGTCAAACTTGTACGAAGACACCAAAACTGGCGAGACTACTGAGGCTGCTATCGACGCGTTGCTCGAATGGTTCGAGGCCAATCCGGACAGCTTTCTCGAGTTAGTACGGCCGGAAAACATCCAAGGCTTGTTTGGTGGCGAGTATGACAAATTGACGTCTGAGCGCGACAGGGGCGCGTTCGCCCTGCCAGTTGTTTCTGCAATGCTCAGGCTTTGGATGAAGGGCTCTCCGCTTAACGTGATTGAGGCATGTCACCCGAAGGAAGACAAGGCAAAATGCAAGCATTCGCGCCACTTCGTGCTTCGTATCGTCCCTGACATCGCCTTTGTAGCGGGTTTGCCCGCGCGTTTGCTTGCAGCACAGGATGAGGAGGACGAGGCGGTGCCGTTGGTAATCGCAACGCTCGGGAGCTGCGTTCGCGAGGGTTGTGACAGTCCGGAAAACCTTGCCACCCGCCTCGCCTTGGGCCGCTCCGTTTCTCGTGTTGCCGCGCGGAAGAAGTATGAGGAATTGCTGCCCCATTTTGAGGATGGAAAGCCAAACGAGCCATTCGAAAATGCAATGGATCGATATCGCAAGGCTTCTGCTTTGAGCCTATTCAAAGATTTATAGAAGAATCGCTTCGACGCCCGGCGCTTACCTTATAGCGCCCGTCCTATTCGTTGTCGCAAACCAAGCCAATAGGGGGAGGCTGACCATGGGTGCCAGCTCGCAACAGTTGGCGAAATTGCGTGATTGCAGCCGAAAGACGGATCAAAAGGTACCGTTCACGGGCAGCAGACCGTCGCCTTTTCGGCTCCTATTGCGGAACCACGATCTAAATCGGCCGAGTCTTCGAGAAGCGTGGAATCAGTTCGCGCGCCACTGCCGAACCCGAGTCCGCAATTGCCGCTAAGCAACGGCGCACTGAAACGGCATCGATGTCCTTTTCTGTCGAGAGCACTTTCACCAGAGCTGCGGATTTGTCGCCAAGTCCCGCATAGCTCCAAAAGCTCTCGTCTGATCCATTTTGATCAACGAGGCGTTGCAGCCAGGCGAGATACCACTGCTTGCGCTCGATGACATCCATCCGTTCGACAATCGCCAAAAGTGAAAACGCTGCACCTGGCAAGTGTTTGGTGGACTGCTGCCATTCGTCAATCCGGGGGAGTAGGCTTGAAAGATACGGCCAGTCGGGTGGGATGGGCGTCATAAAGGGTCCAACCAAACCGGCGGCCTGCAAAGCATGAGGCGTGTTGTCCCAGCTCGGACGGCGCTTTGGCACGGCATTTTGCATTACCCAGTCGGCAGCTGGCGTCCACGCCGCCCAGAATCGTTCATCTGGTTCTCTCTCGGAGACCATTAGCTCATGCGCGACCGCGTCGAGATAGTCGCCAATTAGCTCCTCAGCTCGCTCATGATAGGAGTAGGCCAACAGCGATTTCCACTCGCTGCCCAGACCGGCTGCAGCGGAATACCGGCCGATATACTTCGCCAGGGCATGCCCCCACTCATATGGGAAATGTCGATCATAGCGATCCGGATCATCCTCCGAATAGCTCCGGGTCCACTCGACCAGCGATTCAAGATATAGAGAAAAATGCGCTCGGCGTTCCGAAGTCGCCACCGTTTCAGCCCAGTTCATTCTCTCGAGAATCTCTTTTACCTTTGTCCAATCCAATCCGATCTTGGACGGCATCTTCAAATGATAGAAAGGCCGTTTCCATTCCTTGGTGAAAACCCACTGCATTTTGTACGGGGCGGGCGGAACATCCGGCATTCGCGATAGATTCTGATTTTTCAGGCCACGTTTGACAGCACGCTTGCGCCGACTAACCATCCGCTCGGCAGCTTTCTGCTTTTCGCGGTCGCTGCGCCAATAATGCCCAATATCGAGCACACAGCAATCGAGTGCAGCAATGGCAACGGTCCAGGCAAAGTCGCCTCTCCGATCCCAACGCAACCCTTCCATCACAGCAGAGGCTATCGCATTCAGTCGCTGGACCACGAGGGCCAATACGACTTCATCAAGTTCTCTTGAAAACGGCTCAAGTGTTGCGAGTGCTGGCAATCCCCAAGCCGCATATTCCTGAGGATCGGATGGCAAGATAGATTGGTCAAACAAGAATCGTTGATCTTCGGGCGAGCGCTGAATCCGCGCTCCAGCAAGGAGCAGTTCTTCTATCCACACGCGGTGCGATCCCACAAACTCTTTGCTGCCGTGATGCGCAGCCACCGCAGCTGCGCCCACGATTGCCGCATTTCTGATATTTCCAAGAGAACCAAACCGGCTCTCCTCCGGCTGCTGCGGATCAGCTATTAGCTTCTTTGCAAGCTCAATGCCCTCATCAAGCGTCATTGCATCGTCGATGGCGCCATTCTCTCTAGTCGAATTTACCCAGTTGAAGAGCCTGCTGGCTTCCGACAAGCGCTTCCGGTCTTCATCCAGTTGAGCTATTTCCGGTAGAGCTTCTTTGGGTGGACTAATCGTGACAACAACCTGATTGTCTTCCTCACCTTCGGTCAATTCGATTTGGCGCGGGTCGCTATCGGAAAAGCAGCGCTCGATCCGCTTCTGATGTTCGGTCATGATGGCCGGATGATCCCGTTCCTCCAGAAACTCGACTAGGTCATCCGCTTCCCATTGATTTCGCCGATCGTCAAAAGCGCGCTGAGCCGCTTCACTGGCTTTGAAGCGAAACGGCAGCAGAAAGGCATGGGACATTGGCTGGTACGTCGCATGGCGCTCGTGATATGCTTCAATAGCATTGATATGTATCTCACCTGCGTTCATGAACCCTATACGATAGGCTTTGTCACTGCGGTCGAGATGACGCCGAATGTCGTAGTTCCACAATCTTGGTTCGCCTAAAAAGGGTCCGCACCAGTCCAGTGCTCCAGGCGTATTAATATGGTCGTGAAAAATCGCGATGCACGGCGATGCTGTCGTTACTAGGCCATGTCGCTGGAGAACCAGCTTCAACAATTCTTCGGGCGAGCGGCCATCGGCGATTTTCTTGTGGAGCCAGTCATCTAGCGCCAGATAGGCCGACCCCAGCACATGTGATCCAAGTATCCCGCTTGCCCAACGATAGACAGTCGCGTCGCCCCAGAGCGGAATATCTGCCCAAGGCATTCGAATAACGAGAGGTTTGGGTTTTTTGCGATCCTCGCATTTTGAGTACCACCGCCAATAGACGGCGGCACGCATTTCCAGGCGATGAAACAAGCGAATGGCCTGGGTCTCATCGGTTTCAAAAAGTTGCGAGAAACCCGCGCGCAAAGGCGAGGAAGGAAAGAACTTGGTGTTTCCGCGGATGCCAGCGTCTTTGTACTCATGCCAAGAGAATAGCTGGTCGGGTATTATGCTTTTGCTACCATGGCGAACTCGTTTTCGGGGAGGAACGAATTGCTGGAGGCACATGTCGACCCATTCTTTGGGTAGCGCGCTCGGCACCCGGCGCGGCGACTCCAATATGTTCTCTCGGGCCGACCGCAACCGACTCTCTTGCGCAAGTCTTTCCAGATAGGTCTTTGTGACCGATTTCGCCGAGTTGGTAGATAAGGTCAGGACTTCCCGAAATCTGTCTTCAACCTTTTCCCAGTCTCGATGATTAGGCAATTTATGATCGAACGGTTCCCGCCTATCGTCCCAATTCTCTGGACGTTGGGCATCTTCGATCGTCACCAGCCAGCGATAGCAAATAGCTGCCATCCCTTGCGACAATCCGTTCGGAATATGCTCGGTGGCCCCGGCCCAAAGCCTAGCTATCTCGGACAGCTTCGGAACGAGTTTGGCGGGCCAGTTTTCCCAATGCTGAAGCGACCACTTCATGAAAGGTACCCAGCTCGGAAGTTGCGGCTTTTTCATATAAGCCAGCAACCGATAACGCTCTGTTTCTTCCATATCCGCGAGCGCCGGTGAGTTGAGGAGCGATTCATCAATCCGCGATTCGAACACCTGAAGAGTTTCTAGTAATCGCGACAACAAGCAGGCGTCATCCGCCAGCAATGTCGGTTGCAGATCGTCTAGGATCGCAGCCGACTTCTCGGAGTAGAGTGGGGCAACCAAAAGACTACGCGACCAAGCCGGATCAAGGCCTTCTGTGTTATCGAGAACCGCTATCAGTGCCTCCCACTCCTCGTAGGCACCGGCCTCGAGGAGCAGTTGCCCCGTCAGGCGGATCGCTCTCATCCACCATAAAGGTTCACCTGCCTTGGCAAGAATATCGGGCATCTTGTCGCGTTCACGTTCCAGGCATCGCGCAACGAGCCAGTCTTCGTGCACGTCGAATGACAGCGAGACTGCATCGCGGCGTTTATCAAACGTGATCGCTCCTTCGTCGATCAGGCTTTGCAAGCCGATTGCATCTACTTCCCCTCTGCCTGGGCGGCGGCCTGGGTCTTGGATCAGCAGCGCACCCAGTTCGGACAGTGCTCTGCTGCGACTAGCGGATGTAGACGGATCCGATCCTGCCTTTGTCGCCCAGGCACCAGCCAAATCCATCTCTGTAAAAGACCCAGTAGGGGCACTGTCGCGCTGAAAGAGTTCACGGAGCAAGAAGAGCGTCCGGTTCTGGCCCGAGAGGTCTTCACGCCGTAACATATCGGCAAATTCCGGAAATGCCGAACCAAGAGTGGCTGCCTCATCCTTGTCAAGATGACCCACGGCAACCTGATTGCCAAGATCGCTGAAGCCTGCCTCTTTGAGAGCCGACGATACTACATCCTGGCCCTGATAGTTGCGTGCCGACGTGACGATTTTCCAGTTCTCGGCGAACGGGCTTTCTGCGATCTCCTTAAGGATTTCGGTCACAACTGACCGGCGATCCGACAGCAGCAAGCGATCAGCACCATCAATTAACAATAGACAGGACCCTGAGCCGGACAGTCGTTCGACGACGGCTGATGGAGTGTCGGGGGCGCCGATGCTTGTAGTGAATTCTTGCCAGCTCTTGGCTGCGATCTGACTATCTTTCAGAACCAATAGTTCTCCTGGGAAATCCAGTCCTAATCTTCGCAATATGGCGGACTTGCCGGTGCCGCCTTCTCCAGTCAGTCTCAGAACGGAGTTGTCGGAGAGGGCCGTCTTGGCGCTTGACCAGATATCTCCCCGGATCAGCGAAAGAGAAACAACACCATGAACGAGGTTGTCTTCAATGGAGCTCAACGCTGTGCGGCTTGCTGTCTTAAGCAAGTCAATCCGGTCGCTCCGAGCTTCGACATGTTCAGGGTAGAACTGCGCAACAACCGATCTGTTCTGATCTAGCAGAGCATGAACCGTCTCCCAGCCAATGACGTGAACGGGAAACTGTCCATTTTTCAAACGCGCCCGCGAGATCTTGCGTGCATGCGCCTGCAATTTAGCATCGTTTGCAGCGGTCGTAACGAAAAGCCACTTCGACAATTTGGGCTCGAAGTTTTCGGCTTTCGCCAATTCAGCATCGAATTCTGTTATGGTAGCTTTCGCACCGTAAAGCGCATCCTTGCCTTTGCACTGGATGCCATAAACCGATGAGTTGTCGTGAGAGGGGGTCAGATAAACATCGACACCGTTTTGGGCTTGGCCAGTACGTCCATTCTTCTGGGCGGTTGGGTCGTTCCAGACCGACGCGAACAAAGCGCGAGCAAGTTCTTCAAACTTCTCCCATGATCTTGGCGGCGCAATCTGTTTGTCAATAAAATCCACTACAAGCGTCTAACTCCGGTGCAGAACATAACACAAGCTATGTCGATCTAGTTTTCTGTTCCTGAATTTTCAAAATTGACGTCTTATCCGCAGGTGCTCTTAATAGGACATAGCGGAGAGCTTCGAGACTTATCTATGAGCGGTTCGGCATCCGCTTTGCCGGTTATTTCGTAACAAATCAGACAGTCCGCTGTCGGCCCAGTTCAAGCTGTAGGCAATGTCGCGATCTGGGGGTGTTAGCGGACATTGGGCTCTGTGCTCACGACCCTTCGCCTCGCTAAAACTTGAAGGCATCCAAATTCGCTATCTCAATTCAGGCAATCGTACAGGCGGACAATCCAACGCGGTCAGTTACTAGGCCCAATGGCTTGAACTGATGACCCAGAGCTTCGTAAGTTTTGCGCGTAGCTTGGTTGCTCCGTCGCTGAGGTCCGAGGCCGCTACGTACGCTGCTGGTACGACGAGCAATGTGAGGAAAGTCGAGGTCGTTAGGCCTCCGATGATTATGAACCCCATTGCGTTGCGCCATTCGGCGGCATCGGATTGCGCGAGGGCGACAGGTAGCATTCCGAAGACCGCTGCCAGCGCAGTCATCAGCACGGGCCGCAACCGCTCTGGGGCGGCGCTGCGCATCGCAGCACCGGCCTCGTCGCCTCGGTCGCGATACTGATTGGCAAGATCGACCAACAGGATACCGTTTTTCATCACGATACCCATCAGCGCGATCATTCCAATTTGGGCAAAGAGGCTCATCTCTTCGCCCGTTGCCCACATCAGAAAATAAGCGCCGGAGAATGATAGCGGCGCGGTCAGCATGATAATGATCGGCTGGCCGAAGCTGTTGAACTGGCTCGCCAGCACAATGTAGAGCGCCACAAGCGCCAGTCCGAAGGCAAAGAAGATGGCTTCGCTCGTTTCGGCCAAGCGGCGGGCGGTGCCTTCCATTTGCGTGGCCAATCCAGCAGGCGGCGGGTTCGCACCCAGCAAATCTTCAACCTGTGAAACGGCGACACTCAAAGGCACACCGGGCGCGGTGTTGGCCAATACTGAAATCTGGCGAGATCGATCGATCCGCTCTATTTCTGCAGCGCTCTGGTTGACCTCGACTTCGGCCACCGAAGCAAGGTCGACCAGCGTTCCTTGCCCGGTTCGCAATGGCAAAGTCTCGACGTCGGAGAGGCTCTGCCGCGCGCTTTCATCAAGGCGGACCCGCACGTCGTAGCGCCGCTCATTATCGTTGAATGTCCCGGCATCGCTGCCGCCGATAAGGGTGCGGGATGCAGCGGCCAAACTACGGGCAGAAATTCCCAAGTCTGCCGCGCGGTCGCGGTCGACCACAATTTGCAGCTCTGGACGTCCGCCTTCGTAGGTTGATCGCACATCGACAAAATTGGATTGAGCAGCGAGCTCGCCTGAGAGCAATTGTGCATAGTCGTTGATTGCGGCTGAATCCCGTCCCGTGATGATGAGCTCAATGGCGACCTGTCCAACGCCTGCCCCGGACACCCAAGGAACCTCCTCGATGGCAATCTCGCGCGCGCTTGGTACATTTTCGCCGAGCGCATCGCGGGCAAATGTCATCAGATCATCTTGTGACAAATCTCGGGAGCGTTTGTGCGTGAGGCCGACATAGATATCGAGTTCATGAACCTTCGGGTTGCTTCCGCTGCCTGCACTCACAAATACCAGTTCAACCTCTGGGTGCTCTCGTAAGGCTTCATCGACCTGCTGCGCAGCTTCCTTCGCGCCCGCAATACCCGTTCCGAGCGGCAGTTTGACCGTTGCAAGAAATTCAGAACGATCCGTTGTCGACATAAAGGTGCTAGGAACTTGGGAAGCGAATAAACCTCCGATAAACACGCTGGCGAGCGCTCCACCTAGCACAAGGTAACGGCGGTCAATCGCCCATCCCACCAGCCGTTCATAGCGTTTGCGCATCCCGACATGGAAGTCTTCTATCCTGCCAAGCCAGCCACTATCGGCATGTTCGGGACGCAGCAGCCGAGCCGACATGGCTGGCGTAAGCGTGAAGGCGACCAGCATCGACACGCTGACCGAAAAGACAATTGCAAGCCCGTATTGGAAGAAGAAGCGGCCGACAATTCCTTCCATGAAGGCGATCGGCACAAATACCGCCAGCGTTGCGAATGTTCCGGCCAAGACCGCCAGCGCCACGCGCTTGGTCGCTGAATGCGCTGCCTCTGTAGGCTCAACCCCTTCATCGACGTCGTTTTGCACCGCCTCGACCACAACAATCGCATCATCGACCAGCAGGCCAATCGCGACCGTCAGCGCCAGCAGAGTGACCATGTTGATGGTGAAATCGAACGCTGCAAAAGCGACAAAGGTCGCAACGATTGAAGTCGGAATGGCGAGGAGAACAATAATCGTCGCACGCCAACTCAGCAGAAACAGGAAGGTCACTGCCACAACCAGCAGCACTGCGATAAACAGGTCGAACAGAACATCGCCGATCGCCTGTTCGATAAACCGCGAGGTATCCCGTGCGATGACAAAGTTCACGCCTTCGGACGTGTTGGTTTGAATGTCCTCGATTTCCGCGCGTATCTGCTCAGCCACGGCAACCGTGTTCTCGCCGCTTTGCTTGCGGACTTCGAGCACCACGCCAAGTTCGCCGTCGAGCTGGGCATAGCTATTCTCGTCTTCGACCGCGTCTTCTACCCGCCCGATATCACCGATCCGCACGGTTTGCCCATTGGGCCGATAGACAACCGGGATCGCGGCAAACTCCGCCGCATTTCTCGCCTCGGCCAATGTGCGGATGCCAAACTGCCGGTTCCGGCCATCGGTTACCAGCCGTCCACCCGGCAGCTCTGCGTTCTCGCGCTGGATCGCGGACAGCACATCATCCGCTGTCACGCCGCGTCCGCGCATGGCTGATGCATCAAGCCAAATGCGCATCTCGCGCTCGCGCCCGCCGACAAGCTGAACCGAACCGACACCCGGCACGCGTTGCAACCGCTCCTTGACCACTTCGTCGGCGAAAGTGGTGAGATCACGGATCGGCAAGTCTCCCGAAAGAAGCACCGAGAGGATCGGTGCTGCATCCGGGTCAACTTTTTCAATCACGGGCGGCTCGGCATCAGCGGGTAGGTCCCCTCCCAGCCGAGATATCTTGTCGCGGACTTCCTGCGCCTTCAGGTCCGCATCTTCCTCCAGCTCGAACTCCAGATTGACGATGCTGACACCCTCGGCGCTGATGGACCGCATCTGTTTTAGGCCGGATATTGTGTTGAGCTGCTCCTCAACAATGTCGGTAACTTCAGTCTCGACTGTTCCCGGAGAAGCACCGGGCAGGGTGGTGGTAACGGATACGTATGGAAACTCGACCTCAGGGAAGAGATCAACGCCAAGACGGCCAAAAGAGACAATGCCAAGCACGACAAGCGATGCAATCAGCATCGTCGCAAAGACCGGTCGCCGGATTGATACGTCGGCTAACCACATATCAGGTTTCGCTTGGGGTGCGGCGCGGCTTGACTGGCGCGCCCACGCGCAAGGTAGCCGGAGGATTGAGTATGACCTCGTCTCCCTCGCTCAACCCCGACTGGACGCGAACTCTATCAAGGTCGATACTCTCGTAAGTCACCTCGCGGCGCTGCGCCTTCCCGTCCTCGACCACCAAGACATTGGAGGACGCATTGTCGCCTTGAATGGCAGTTCCCGGCAGGATGATCGCCGGTTCGGGAGGAACCTCAATCAGAGCGCGTGCAGCCAGCCCGGAGCTAATCCGATAATTCGGGTTGCGGATCGGGAGCCTCAGCTCGACCATCCGGCTTTCCGGATCGACGCGATCATTGATGATGTAAACGATGCTATCGAACGGCTCATCGAACCCTTCGATAAACACGCGAGCAGGCATGTTTCGGCGAAAGGCGTCCACATATTCCTGCGGGGCATTGACGATAGCAGCGACTGTCCCGAGCTCTTGCAATTCAAGCGCTGCAGATTGCCCGCCCATCGAGAAACGATTGTTGAGATAGACACCCTCATCCACCAATCGCGCGGTCACGACGCCGTCATAGGGTGCGCGTGTGATCGTATCGCCAAGCGCCTGCTTTGCTGTTCCAAGTGCAGCCTCCGCTTGGGCTTTCTGTGCGCGGGCGACGGCCAACTCGGTTTCGATAGCGTCGACTTGCGCCTTAGAGACGAACCCTCTCGGGGCAAGCGCCATCACTCGGCCATGTCGGCGCTCTG
Source organism: uncultured Altererythrobacter sp. (assembly GCA_938009055.1). Classification (GTDB taxonomy): domain Bacteria; phylum Pseudomonadota; class Alphaproteobacteria; order Sphingomonadales; family Sphingomonadaceae; genus Erythrobacter. Next base: position 6,514 of record CALLIO010000215.1, on the reverse strand, counting down.
CCTCAATCGCTTGTGCCTCGGTAAGATCAACTGCCGCCTGCGCTTCCGCGACGCTCCGCTGATAATCAGCCTGGCGAATTCGGAAGAGCGGTTGCCCGCGTGTCACCCTGTCGCCGACTTTAACAAATATCCGTTCAACCGGCCCCTCGGCGAATGCGCCGATTGCACTGCGCTGTTTTGCTGCGATGGTGCCGAACGCCTTGACCGGATTGCTCAAAAGCTCGGTCTTTACGATGATCGTTTCGACTTGGCGCGGCTCTAGTTGGGCCGGTTCGGTCACATCGACAGTTTCCGAGCTATCCGAACATCCGGCCAGAGCAACTGCGCAGATAGTCAGCCACGACAGGGCACCGCGCCTCAGCATGTGTAGGCACCCCGGCCACTTGCTACGAGCTTGCCCTCAGGGCCAGTAATGTGCGTCTCTGCAACAGATATCTGCCGCCCAATCTTCACAATACGCCCGGTCGCAGTGAGCGGTCCTGATGTGGCTGGACGATGATAATCGACCCTTAGATCGGCGGTGGCTTTGACCTTCGCCCCCATCGCAAGGAGAGTGTAAAGTCCAGTAAGGTCGATAAGAGACGCCAAAACGCCCCCATGAGCGGCGCCTAGCATGGGGTTGGAAACAATCTCCTCGCGCCATGGCATTAGGAGCTGAAGCTGATCGGCGGAATATGATTGTATCTCAAGGCCTAGCCACTGGTGAAAGGGTGCAATGCGCAGCATCTCTTCCAGCTGTTCGCGCTCAATAGCGATCGGCTCTTCTGTCATGATGCCTTTGCCTCCAAACCATGATGGCCTGTGAGAAATCCGACAATCGCAGCTGAAAATGCATCATTGGAATCTCCAACAACCATGTGCGTTGCGCCTGCAATGTCCGTGTATTCGGCATGAGGGACGAGTTCACGCAGGTGCGCGACTGACTCCTCAGAAACTAGATCGCTCGACCCGCCCCGGATTAGATGGAGCGGTAGCGACAAATTTGCCGCCGCTTGGCTCAGCCCTTCAAACTGTCTTTCCTGATGATCTGGAGCCAAGCGCTGGTCATTCATGATGTTGCGGATGAACATTGGATCCCAGTGCCAATAGAAGCGGCCATCGTCCTTTTGCCGCAGATAATGTTTGAGGTTACCTCCAGCCCCGCGCTTCTGGCGATGCGGCATGTAACTGGCGATAATTTCCGCCGCCTCTTCCGCGGAAGCAAACCCGCGATCAATATGCTTCTCCATGAAGCCCACCACGCGCATGACCCCGCTTGGCTCCATCCGTGGCGCGATGTCCACCAGAGTGAGCGAGGCGAAGCTACCCGAAGCAAGTTCACCCTCGGCAATCATGCCTGCAAGCCCGCCAAGCGAAGCACCGACAACCGCAGGTTTGCAATCCAGCTGGGACGCAATCGCAACGAGATCGGAAGCAAAGTCACGAAGGTCATAGGAGCCGTCTTCAGACCATGCGCTGTCGCCATGGCCGCGCAAATCAAGCGCAATGACACGGAAGCCAGCCGAGGTGAGTTCACCAGTGACACGCTTCCAGGCGCGGCGGGTCTGCCCACCACCATGCGCAAGCAAGACAGGCAGTCCTATTTCACTTCCTGAGACTTCGGCGGCAAGCTTGATCGCGGCATGGCCTCTGATGGTTTGAACTTTAATCGGCATAACTATCAGTTCCTATATTGTAAATCATTTTACAGTAAAGTACTTTATTTTTCTCAGCCCGGTGGTATGGCTGACCACATGGAAATCAATTTGGACAAAGACGCTGATGCAGCCGCAGAGAGCTTTCTGACTGACACCGATCGGTTCGTTTTTTTGCTGGAGGACGTAACCTCGCGATTGCGGCGCAACTTTGATCTTTCAGTCGAGCAGTTTGGCCTCACTCGCACGCAGTGGCGCACTTTGGCCTATGTTTACCGGACACCTGGAATGACTCAGACGCAGCTAGCAAAGCGGCTAGACCTAGAACGCGCCAGTATTGGTCAGGCAATCGATAGGCTTGAGAAAATGGAGCTGGTCGAACGACGAAGTGCGCAAAATGATCGGCGCGTGTGGCATGTACACCTGCTGCCTGCTGCAATTGAGTTACTGCCAGCATTGCGCAAGGAGGCAGACGCCACCTATGAAAGGCTTCTCTCTGGTTTAGGTCTCAACGATCTTGAGCGCTTCGGTAAAGCCCTAGCAAAGATGCGTGATAACCTTGATATCGATTAGGCGCTCGTTTGCAGGGTCCGTGGCCACCAGCGGTGCTGGCCTACGTGAACTTCTGCTTCTGGGTCGATAGGCGAATGTCGGCTTCTAGCGCTAACTCTCGAAGAGCTGACTTCTTATCTCGGCTCCCACCGACTCAGCAGTTTCTAACAGGCAGGCATCATCGAGGTGCGCGTATCTTGCGGTAGTTCCCACGTCGCCATGACCAAGCAAGCTGCCGATCATCGGCAGCGTTTCGGACGAACGAGCGGCAAGGCTCGCATAGTTGTGCCGCAGGTCGTGTAATCTGACATCCTCGATGCCCGCTTCGACCCTCAGCATGCGCCAGAACCATTCGATTGCGGAGACGGGCAGCACATCGAACTGGAAGACGCGCTCATGGCTCTTTCTGCGCGGCAAGCAATCAATAACTGCCCTCGCCTCTTTACCAAGCCAAACGACACGTGGTCCTGCCTTTGAGTCGGTCAGCTTTAGTTTGCGCCCCTGCACCTCGCCCCACGTGAGGTTGAGGATTTCGCCGCGCCGACACCCGGTCAAAGCGAGTAGCGAAATTACCGCCACCTCATTGGGGTTGTCCGCCCGATGCCGTGCTAGCGCTTCTCCAAGACGGGCCATTTCGGCTTGGCTCAAGAATCGCTCGATCTTTCGCCCTTTGTTGCGCTTCACGCCACGAAAGGGGTTTGAGTGCTCGGGTAGATAGCCCCATGCTTCGGCCTTCCCGAACATCGCCTTCAGTATTTCCATAGCACGGTTGGCCGCGCCCGGTCCTGCCGAGCGTGTTAGCATTGCATGCCAGCGCACAGCGTCAGCATGGCTGATCTCGTCGATGAACTTTCCGGCGAACGCATGTTCCAAGTGCGTTCGACGGTAGATGTCATGTATCTCAAGAGTGGATGGCTTCCAGGTTGGAGCCGCCACCTCCCAATAGTGCCGAAGAAAGGAAGCATAGGTCGGCGTCTTCTTTCCGCGTTGCTTCTTGTCCGCCGGGTTCTGGCCCAATTCGATCCTCAAGATGAGGCGACGCGCAACATCCTTGGCGATCCGCTCGGTTACAATAGCCGCATCGCCGATTGTGATAAGTCTCTGCTTTCCGCCCATCGTGCGCTGCAGAACGTAACTCTTCCTGCCAGACGGATGGATACGTTCGCCAAAACCGGGAAGGACGTAGTCGAACTTTGTGCGGCGCTTTCCAACATCACCCGGAACGATGCGCGCCAGCTCCTCGGCAAGGATGCGCTTGAGATCATAGCTGGTCATGCGGTCATCATCCCCATTGAGTTTGCGAGGCTGGAACAGATGCGGTCGGCGCTTTCCGAAATCACTTCGTCGGCGAGATGCGCGTACCGCGCTGTCGTTTCAGGCAGCGCGTGGCCAAGCAGCTTGCCAATGGTCGCAAGCGGTATCCCTTTCGCGATGGCCACCGAAGCAAAGCTGTGACGCAGATCGTGCAGGCGCACATCGGGCAAGGCTGCCTTGCGCCTGATCTTCTCCCAGTGCTGGCCCAGGTTGATCGGCGCCTCGCGATACATTGCTGGGAACACGAGCTGATCGTCTCCGCGCTGTTGCAGCCCATCGAGCACAGCGATTGCCTGCGAATTCAGGTAGATCGTCTTCGGTCCGGTTTTGCTGTCAGGCAATGCAAGGCGCGGAAATTGGACGTAGCGCCAGCGCAATGTCGCAATCTCTGAAACCCGTGCACCGGTATAGATCAGCATCAGCAAAGCTGGGACCACGAATTCATTCGCGCCATCGTGTTCTGCTAAGACCTTGCCGAGCCTTCGATATTCATCGGCTGAAAGATATCGTTCCGGCAAGTCCCGCTTGAAGCGAGAGACGCCGCGACAAGGGTTGGTGTTCTTCTTGCGGTATCCAAGCTTCTCAGCATATTGCATGATAACCGACATGACAGGGATGCTGCGATTGAAGGCTCCTCCCACGTCAGCCATGCTATCTCGCCAGCGATTGATGTCAGCCCGTTCAATCGCGTCGACAGAGAGTGTTCCAAACCTTGGGATCAACCGCTTGTCGATATAGGCCCGTGATGCATCGCGCGTGGACGGTTTCCAATGCGGCGAATAGTCGAGCCAGAATTCCTCGGCGAAGTCTGCAAAGAGCGGAGCCTTTTGCCTCTCCGGAGCGGTAGGAAGATCGGCAAGCGTTGTCTTGATTAGCAATCTGCGCGCGGCAGCGCGCGCGGCGGGTGCGCCCAGCGCCCCTGCCGCCACTCCCGCGCTTCCCAAAGTCACCATCCGCTGCACGCCTCGCGGCCTGTGCTTCACGACCCAGGTGAGGTGCCCCGACTTGCGCTTACGAAGTCCGAAGCCGGGCAGCTCGGTATCCCAAGTGATACCGACAGGAAGCGACTTTCGCCGCGCAACAAAGCCGGTCAGTTTTAGATGGTGGGATTGCCTGCGGCGGGATACTGCTGCGCCTTGGCTACCACCTGATTGCTCGCCCCTTCGGACAAACAATACCTCTGTTTCGTCGTGCTTTTTTGCCATCTCATGCAGCTACCGCTGCGTACGGTGTGCCACCGTTTCCCACTGCGAGGTCTAGTCCAGAAACGATCGAGAATGACTCCAAGGGGACATGGTACGATCCATGCCTATGGAGCGAGAGCAACGGATCAGACCACTGACTTGGTCCGTGAGAGGACGGTTCCAACGCAAGTATCCCAACCAAGAAGCACCCCTGATAAGCTGACGGCAAAGAAGCGCGTGCGAGATAAGGGAGCGGGGTTTGTCGCTCCCGTCAGCCTCGCGCCGCTTCGACCCGTTGGCGCTCAGAAGTGCATGCGGGGCCCGGACCAAATACGCCGCGCCCGCAGGAGCGCCGCCGCAGGTGGTGCGGGACCGAGCGCGTCACCAGCACCGATCCTCATCTCGCCCTGTTGTTCCTCCGGCGAACACAAAAAAGGGCAGGAACCGTCACCGGCTCCCGCCCTATTGTAAGCTCAGAACTCGTCGAGCATGGCGCCATGCACCGTGTGCACCACACGGCTGGCCAGATGCGCCGGCAAGGCGTTGTAGTCACCCTCGTCCAGAGCGAAGTATCCGAGATCGGCATCTTCCACGACGTGCTGGTCGAAGAAGCTATGCAGCGCCCGCCGTTCGGCGGTGGCGAGTGCTTCGAAGTAGCTGTTCGAGTTTGATTGGATCGATGCAAGTGCAGTCATGAAATCCTCCTGATATTTGTCGGTAAGACGACGAGAGGAAGGCAGATGGGTGTTCGGTTGGCGGGTCAGGGATCGCCCGCCTGGGCGACCGCCAAGCGGCGGTTGGGGGCAACGATTTTGTCGAACTGTAGCGAAGCGAAGGGTCGGCAAAATGGTGGGGCCCCGCCGTCCTTGACGCGCCAGCTGCACGCCCATCATCCTTGAAAGTCCGTGAGCCAAACTCCCCTCCCGTTCGATCTCAGGTGTTCGCGAAAACCAAGGGGAAATCGCTTTCCTACAGGACGGGTGATAGTGCACGTCAGCCGAGGAGAGGGTAATCGGAGGGGAAGAAAGAAGTATCCTCAATGCCATCGAAACGAAGCGCTGTAGCCGCACTCCAGAAACTGGAGGCCGACAGGCTGGCACTCGACCAACGTCAGAAAGAACTCGAGAAACAGGCCGCCATTGAACTGGGCCAGGTTATTCTTGGAACGGGGTTAGAAACCTTCTCAAAGAGGGGCCTATCCGAAGTTGCAAATGAGCTCGGAAAACTCGGCGAAGAGGAAGCCATAAAGCGGCTTGTTCAAAAGCAAGCCGCCGCATCACGCACAGCTCAAAGCCACTGAAAGTGAATACGAGAAAGGGCCCTATCCGGTTTGGACAGAGCCCTTTCTTGGGAGGCTGGATAGCTGAGATCAGTCGATTTCGGGAGCATCCTTGTTCTCGTCGTTCTCGCCGGAGCCATGGCCCCTTGAGAGGAAGTCGACCTTGTCGGCGAGGATCTCGGTGCCGTAGCGTGTGACACCGTCCTTGTCTTCCCATTGGGTGTAGTGGATGCGGCCTTGGACGGAAACCAGCTGGCCCTTGGAGCAGAACTGTCCGACGGTCTTGGCGAGGCCGTTGAAGCAGGTCACCCGGTGAAACTCGCTTTCCTTAGCGGTATAGCCGTTCTCGTCTTTGTAGGTCTTGCCGTCCTTGTCGCGTGCGGGGCGATCGGTGACGACGGTGATTCCGGTGACATTGGTGCCGCCCTTGGTCTCGCGGGATTCCGGATCGCGAGCGATGCGGCCGGTGAGGATTGCGATATTGGTCATGATGAAATTCCTTCAGTTCCTCAAACCGGAGACCATCTCCGGCTTGCGAACATCCAAAAGAA
>CALLIO010000214.1 GCA_938009055.1 uncultured Altererythrobacter sp. | reverse complement strand
TGGCATCGCGCGCGCGTTCAACGGACCAGCCTTGTCTGCCCTTGCACCCAATCTGGTGCCCAAGGCAATCCTGCCCAATTCGATCGCTTTGTCCTCCATCGCTTGGCAGGTTGGGATGATCGCCGGGCCTGCGCTGGGCGGGTATCTCTTCGTCTTTGACCCAGCGCTTCCTTTCGCTGTTGCAGCCGGATTGCTTTTGGTTTCGATTATCGGATTAAGCTTCATTGGCAAAGTTCCCCAGCCCGCCGTACGCAAAGATCAAAGGCCGATCGGACAAATCGCTGACGGTCTGCGCTATGTTTGGCAAAACAAGATGGTGCTCGGAGCGATCACGCTGGATCTGTTCGCAGTGTTCTTGGCCGGAGCAACCGCGCTCTTCCCGGTTTATGCGCGCGATATTCTGGAAGTTGGCGCAACCGGCCTCAGCCAGCTGGCGATGGCGCCTGCCGTTGGCGCGACTGTTATGGCAATTATCTTCTCATTCCGTCCGCTCAAAAGCAATGTTGGTCCCAAGATGCTATGGGCGGTGGCGATCTTTGGTCTAGCGACGATCATCTTCGGCTTTTCAACCTCTATGCCGCTCAGCCTTGCCATGCTGTTCGTAGTGGGTGCAGCCGATATGTTCAGCGTTTATATTCGGCAATCCTTGATCCAGCTTCACACCCCAGATGACAAGCGTGGCCGCGTCTCTTCCGTTTCGCTAATGACAATCAGCGCGTCGAATGAATTTGGCGATTTCTTTTCCGGCAGCCTTGCTTTTCTGATCGGTCCTGTAGCCGCCGTTGTTGCTGGCGGAGCAGGCGCCATTGCGACCGTTGCCTTGTGGAGCCGGATTTTCCCGGTGCTGCGCACAACAAAGACCTTCGATCCGCCCGAAGACCTGCTAGAAGAAACCAACACTGACAAAGTTTGAGGAGAGTTCCCGATGAAAGCTGCATCTGTTCTCGAGACGATTGGCTCAACACCGCATATTCGCCTTAGCCGGCTGTTTCCCAATCACGAGGTTTGGGTCAAGTCGGAGCGCACCAATCCGGGCGGTTCGATCAAGGACCGGATCGCGCTTGCGATGATCGAGGATGCGGAAAAGTCCGGCGCGCTCAAGCCGGGCGGAACGATTGTCGAGCCAACATCGGGCAATACCGGCATCGGTCTGGCGATGGTGGCAGCTGTCAAAGGCTACAAACTTGTCCTTGTGATGCCTGAATCGATGTCGCTTGAACGCCGCCGGTTGATGCTGGCCTATGGCGCGGCTTTTGACCTCACGCCCAAGGAAAAGGGAATGAAGGGTGCGATCGAACGCGCAGGCGAGCTGGTTGCGCAAACAGATGGTGCATGGATGCCGAGCCAGTTTGACAATCCCGCCAATGTCTCGGTCCATGTGAAAACGACGGCGAAGGAAATCCTAGCAGACTTTGGCGATGGGCCGCCCGATGTGATGATCACCGGTGTTGGCACTGGCGGCCATCTAACCGGCTGCGCGGTGGAATTGAAGAAGCATTGGCCAGATATGAAGGCCTATGCCGTCGAGCCCAAACTCTCTCCCGTAATTGGTGGCGGCCAGCCCGGCCCTCACCCGATTCAAGGTATTGGAGCAGGCTTCATTCCCGGCAACCTTCACACTCAGACAATTGACGGCGCAATTGCCGTCGATGCGGAAGATGCGAGGGAAATGGCACGCCAATGCGCAGTGACCGAAGGTCTTCTCGTCGGTATTTCATCGGGCGCGACTTTGGCGGCAATTGCCAAGAAGCTGCCAGATCTGCCCGAGGGTACACGCGTCCTTGGCTTCAATTACGATACGGGCGAGCGTTATCTATCGGTGCCGGATTTCCTTCCCGTCGAGTAAACTTGCCTGACCTCGGGTGAATACCGAGGCATTGGTTTGCCCGCAGTTTGGGCTGCTTGAGCATAGTGCCCCTTCAAAGCCTAGCTCAGGAGTTCTGCCAAGTGGCATCCCATCCCTTGCCCCAAACCGATGAAGGTCATGACCGGAGCGCGCTTGCCGCTGCGAAAGAGGCGCGGATCCCCACGGATGAATTGATGATCGGCCTGCTTGAACAGAGCCGCGACTGCGTCAAAATCCTCGGAATGGATGGCACACTCGACTTCATAAATTGTGGCGGCTTGGACGCATTTGGCACGCGCGATTTTGCCGAGGTCCAAGGCCTTGTGTGGTGGACATTATGGCCTGCGCACACTCAAGACATAGTGCAAGATGCCTTCGACCGCGCTCGTAAAGGGCAAGAAGTCGAATTCGCTGCCGAATGCCCCACCATGAAGGGCAATCTGCGCAAATGGGTCGTTCGCCTCAAACCCATGACAGCTGATGACGGCAGTGTCGTTGGTGTTTTGTGCACCTCGCAAGATATGGGTGATGCTGAGAGCGAAGTTTAGATAAGAAAAGGGCCCAAGCCGCAATGGCTAAGGCCCCTTCCCTGCTCGTCCAAATTGTAACGCCTTAGGCAGCGGTGGCAAAGGCCTCTTCGCCCAGCGCCATCAGATTGTCACTGCCCGCTTCCAGCTTACGGCGCAGCGCGCCAGCATCGGGCAGGAACCGCTCGCCATAATAGTTCATCGAGGTCAGTTTCGCCTCGTAGAATGCCTTGTCTTCTGGTTCGCCAGCCAACTTCTCATTGGCTACTTTGGCCATACGCAGCCACATCAGGCCAAGCGTCACAATGCCCATGATATGCATGTAGTGATGCGCGCCCGCGCCCAAATGGTTGGGGTTTTGCATCGCATTTTGCATGAACCACATGGTCGCCGCCTTCTGCTCGCCCAATGCCTTCTCAAGCTTCTCGGCAAAGCCAGCCAGCGGTGCGATCTCTTTCGCTTCGGCCACTTCTTCGTCGATCATGGCGAAGAATGCCTGGATTGCCGCGCCGCCCTTGCTGGCGAGTTTGCGCCCGCACAGATCCATCGCTTGAACGCCGTTGGTGCCTTCATAGATCATCGCGATACGGCTATCGCGCACGAACTGTTCCATACCCCATTCGGTGACATAGCCGTGCCCGCCGAACACCTGCTGCATATTGTTGGCAATGTCATAGCCCTTGTCGGTGCCATATCCCTTGATGACAGGGGTCAGCAGGCTGATCATCTGATCGGCTTCCGCGCGCTCTTCCTCGGTCTGAGCTTTATGCGACAGGTCGACTTGCAATGCGCCCCACAAGCACAATGCCCGCATGCTTTCGTTGAAGACTTTGCCGTCCATTAACATCCGGCGAACATCTGGGTGAACGAAGATCGGATCAGCCTGTGCATCTGTGTCAGCCGGACCAGTCAGTGCGCGGCCCTGGCGGCGATCAACCGCATAGGCCACGGCGTTTTGATAGGCGACTTCAGCTTGCGCATAGCCTTGCATACCAACGCCCAAACGCGCCGCATTCATCATCACAAACATTGCGGCGAGGCCCTTGTTCTCCTCGCCAATCATATAGCCGGTTGCGCCATCATAATTGAGCACGCAGGTTGCATTGCCGTGGATGCCCATTTTCTCTTCGATTGAGCCACAGCTCACGCCATTGCGCTCGCCCGGCTCGCCATTCTCGTCGAGGATGAACTTGGGCACGATAAACAGCGAAATCCCTTTAGAGCTGTCTGGTGCACCAGGTGTTTTGGCCAAAACCAAGTGAATGATGTTGCTGGTGAGATCATGTTCGCCAGCAGAGATGAAAATCTTGGTGCCGGTGATCGCATAGGAACCGTCAGCCTGTGGTTCGGCCTTTGTACGGATCATGCCCAGATCCGTGCCGCAATGCGGTTCTGTCAGGTTCATTGTGCCCGACCATTCGCCCGAAATCATCTTGGGAAGATAGGTTTCCTTCTGCTCTTGGGTGCCAGCAACCTCAATGGCCGCGGTCGCGCCATTGGTGAGGCCCGGATACATGGCAAAGGACTGGTTCGCGGTGCCGGTGAACTCTTCTACGACAAAGCCAAGAACGTGGGGCATGCCCTGCCCACCAAACTCTTCGGATTTGGCAATCGTGCCCCATCCGCTTTCGCAATATTGCGCGTATGCTTCTTTAAAGCCATCGGGCGTCGTTACCGAGCCGTCCTCGTGCCGCGTGCATCCTTGTTCGTCGCCGATGCGGTTGATTGGTGCGAGAACTTCGGAGCAGAACTTGCCGGCTTCGTTGACCACTGTATCGATCATATCGGGTGTTGCGTTCTCAAAGCCGGGCAGATTGCCATAGCTGGCCAGGTCCAGCAATTCATTGACTATGAAGCGAGTTTCGCGGGTCGGAGCGTTGTAGATTGGCATGGTTGTGTGTTCCTTGATGGAAGGATTGGGGGAATGGAATTAGTCGAGGATCAGCTTTTCAATTTCAGAGATGAAGCCGGTCAGCTCTTTGATAGATGAATCAATGTCAGCGCGCTGACGCTTGAGTTTGGCCACATGTTCGCGGCATTTTTCAATGGTAACGCGGCGTTGTTCGGCGCGGCCATCATCAAGATCATAGAGATCGATCATCTCGCGGATTTCAGTGAGGCTGAAGCCGACATTCTTGGCCCGCATGATCCATGCAAGCCGTGCCCGATCGCGTTTGGAATAGACCCTTGTGAGCCCGACGCGCGCCGGAGAGATCAGTCCCTCATCCTCATAGAAGCGCAGGGCGCGTGCCGTGCATCCAAACTCGGTCGTTAGGTCCGAGATGGAGAATTGTTCGCGATCTTCCTTGTCCGGACGATCAAGATGGGCGCGGCCAAGGTCGGCGACTTCGGGTTGGGTTTTTCTTGCTTCGAGTGAACTGTCCATGGGAGCCTTGATAGCTTCCCTTTACGTTAGCGTCAAGTCCTCACCTTTACGAGAACGTCGCCCTCTAGGCGTCGATAGAAGCAGCTGGTCTCGCCAGTGTGGCAAGCGGGACCAGATGCTTCACAAATCAAAAGAAGCGCATCCTGATCGCAATCGATCCGCATATCTTCTACGCGCAGAAGATTGCCCGAAGTTTCCCCCTTCTTCCAAAGCTGCTTGCGGGAGCGTGACCAAAAATGCGCAAAGCCTGTTTCCTGTGTCGCACGAAGCGCCTCGGCATTCATATGGGCCAGCATCAAGACCTCGCGCGTGGAAGAATCGACAACGATCGCCGTGATTAGCCCTGCCGCATCATACTTTGGATTGAGAACCGCACCTTGTTCGCGGTTGAATTTTGCGTCTTCACTGTCCGACAAAGGACATCCCTTCCGGTCAAATGACCTTCATTTACGAAAATTTGTTGCAGGATAACAACAGATGTCCGCAAAAATTGAAACACTTTCAACATGACGCTTTTATGAAAGCGCTTGCCCTGAGAGAAACCCTTAGTGCGCTTTTACGGGGGCACCAACCTTATATCCAACGTCCCAGACGTTTGGTTCAGGGGGTAACCGAGACGCGATAGTCATGGGGGTGACGACGCGACCGGTAAAAACGATGAGGGATAGGACCCTTGGTGACTATCGAAGGGGGACGGTCATCGATGCTCTTAGCGGAGCGGGTTCACATCAATTCGTCACGTGGCGCCCGGGGCTTAGCGGCCTCGGGCGTTTCACATTAAGCTGCCCTAGCATATCTCGTCATAGCCATCGACTACCCGCGCAAAGCACGCGATTTTGACTGACTGTGCGCCAGCCTTCAGCAGTGCTTGGACACAGGCATTGGTGGTCGCGCCACTGGTCAGCACGTCATCGACAAGCAAAATCTCGCGTCCACTAATCGCATCCAAGCGCGCAGGCTTTACTGCGATTGCATTGGCGAGCGCTCCATTGCGTTGAGCCTTGCCTAATCCGCCGAGCGAAGGCGTGGATTTTTGCCGCAGAAGCCCGTCAACCAGCAGATCCCCCTTACCTAGTCTTTCCAGTTCGCGCGCTAGCAACCCAGCTTGGTTGTAGCCCCGCTTCCACAAGCGGAACCGGTGAAGTGGCACGGGAATGAGCAATGGCGACGTCTCTTCAGGTTCAGCAATCCGCGCGGCCATCAAGCGTGCCAGCATAGGGGCCAGCGCGATCTTGCGCCCATGCTTGAAAAGCAGGATCAGCTTGCGCGACGCCTGATTATAGATTGCCGCAGCTGCAATTCCCTTATGCATTGGCGGTTCTACTGCGCAAAGACCGCAAATTGCCTCTTCGCCATCAAATTCTTGCTCGAGCAGCGGGAGCTGGCAAGTGCTGCATTCTGGCTCGCCCGGCACGGACAGTGTTGACCAGCATTCCACACACAGACCGCTTTGCTGACCCAGACCATCTCCACACAAGGGGCAGCGCGGTGGATAGAGCAAGTCCACCAATGGCGCGAAGGTCTCGCCGATCAGCTTGGCCGTTTTCATACCCGCTATGCTGCACCTCTTGCATTGTGCTGGCAAGCGCGGCAGGCGCATCGGCATGAGTCAGGTGCCGACAATATTCTCTGCCAAACGCCGCGCCAATGCGCGTCACCGTGCGATTGCAAGCACCGATTGGTTGGCCGCAGCGATGATTGAGGACACGGTTGATCGGCTCGATTTCATGCAGCTTGCGCCCAAACGCGCTCTGGTTATTGGGGCGCATGCCACGCAGCTAAAGTTTCCGCATGGCTGCGGTGAATGCATCGCGCATGCTTGGTTGGATGAGGAACTGCCGCTTGTCGGCGGGCCCTACGACCTCATTATCTCTTTGGGTCAGCTCGACACGGTTAACGATCTGCCCGGCGCGCTTCTTCATATCCGCAATGCGTTAAGCGGTGACGGCGTTTTCATCGGACAAATGCTGGGCGCTGGAACGCTTGTAGCCCTGCGTGAGATTCTTATGGCTGCGGATGGCGAGAGGCCAGCGGCGCGGCTCCACCCGCAGATTGATAATCGCGCAGCAACGGGTCTTCTTGAAAGGGCCGGTTTTTCCAAGCAAGTGGTCGATCAATTCCCACTGTCGGTGTCTTATACAAAGCTTCCCAAGCTTATTGCTGACTTGCGCGAGCAAGGGTTGAGCAATCAGCTTGTGGATGCGCCGCCACCGTTGACGCGCGACTTATGGGGCCGCGCGCAAGAAGAGTTTGAAGCGCAAAAAGACTCCAGCGGGCGTGTTACAGAGACTTTCGAGATTCTTACCCTAACGGGCTGGCGTTAAGTCCAGAGACTATTTGAGCGCTGCCTGCGCCGCTGCCAGCCTTGCAATCGGCACACGGTATGGCGAGGCTGACACGTAGTCGAGCCCCACCTCTTCGCAAAAGGCGATGCTGGCCGGATCGCCGCCATGCTCGCCGCAAATGCCCAGCTTGATGTCGGGGCGCGTCGCCCTGCCCCGTTCAGCCGCCAGCTCAACCAATTGACCGACGCCATCAATGTCGAGGCTGACAAAGGGATCGCGCGGGAAGATGCCTTTTTCTACATAAGGCGCGAGAAAACGGGCTGAGTCATCGCGCGACACGCCGAGTGTTGTTTGAGTAAGATCGTTTGTGCCGAAGCTGAAGAATGCGCCTTCCTGCGCAATCTCGCCCGCCATCAACGCTGCGCGCGGCAGCTCGATCATTGTGCCGACGAGATATTCGACCGTAACGCCCGTTTCCGCAAAGACTTCCTGTGCGGTTTTGTCGACCAGCGCTTTGAGCAATTCCAGCTCGCGCTTGGTTGCGACCAATGGGATCATAACCTCAGGGATCGGTGCTTCGCCAGATACTTTTGCGACCTCGCAAGCCGCTTCGAAAATCGCGCGCGCCTGCATTTCGTAAATTTCGGGGAAGGTAATGCCCAAGCGGCAGCCGCGATGGCCGAGCATTGGGTTGAATTCGTGTAATTCACCTGCGCGCCGTTTCAAATGATCGACGCCAAGGCCGGTCGCATCGGCCAGCTCGGCAAATTCTGCATCGCCATGCGGCAGGAATTCATGCAGCGGCGGATCGAGCAGGCGGATCGTGCAAGGCAAGCCCACCATCACTTCGAAAATGGCCTGGAAGTCCGCGCGCTGTTCGGGCAGCAATTTGGCGAGAGCGGCGCGGCGTCCGCTTTCCTCTTCGGCCAGGATCATCTGGCGCACAGCGCTAATCCGCGCGGCGTCAAAGAACATATGCTCTGTGCGGCAAAGGCCGATACCCTCTGCGCCAAACTGCCGCGCCCGCGCGCAATCATCGGGCGTTTCCGCATTGGTGCGCACCCGCATACGGCGGTGCTTGTCCGCCCATTCCATCAGGATGCCGAAGTCGCCTGCAAGCTCCGGCTCAATCGTGGGAACTTCGCCCGCCATCACTTGTCCGTTCGATCCATCAAGAGTGATGATATCGCCCTCTTTCAGCTCATGATGGCCAATCCGAAGAGTGCGTGAGGCAATGTCGATCGACACGGCTGACGCGCCTGAAACACATGGCCGCCCCATCCCGCGCGCCACGACGGCCGCGTGCGATGTCATGCCGCCACGCGCGGTCAAAATTCCTTGCGCTGCGTGCATGCCGTGAATGTCTTCGGGGGAAGTTTCGACCCGCACCAGCACGACTTTCTCGCCACGCTCTGCCAACTGCTCGGCCTTGTCCGCATCGAGCACAATCTGCCCTGATGCCGCGCCGGGCGAAGCAGGCAATCCCGTAGTCAGAACATCGCGCTTTGCTTCGGGATCAAGCGTGGGGTGTAGCAGCTGATCAAGCGCCATCGGATCAACGCGGCCAATCGCTTCCTTCTCGTCAATCAGCCCTTCGCCGACCATCTCGACCGCCATTTTGAGCGCAGCCTTGGCCGTACGTTTTCCAGAGCGGGTTTGGAGCATCCAAAGCTTGCCCTGCTGCACTGTAAATTCGATGTCCTGCATATCGCGATAGTGCTTTTCGAGGAGGTCAAACACCGCCGCCAGCTCGCCATAGGCATCGGGCATCGCTTCTTCCATCGATAGCGGTTTAGCGTTCGCTGCCTCGCGCGCAGCCTTGGTGAGATATTGCGGGGTGCGGATGCCTGCCACCACATCTTCGCCCTGCGCATTGATCAGATATTCGCCATAGTAAGCCCGCTCGCCCGTCGCCGGATCGCGGGTGAAGGCAACGCCGGTGGCCGATGTGTCGCCCATATTGCCGAACACCATCGCCTGCACATTGACCGCGGTGCCCCAGTCAGAAGGAATGTCGTTCAAGCGGCGATAGACTTTCGCGCGGTCCGCATCCCAGCTGTCGAAAACAGCGGCAATCGCGCCCCAAAGCTGCTCGGTCACATCTTGCGGGAAAGGTCGGCTCAGCTCAGCCTCGGCAATGCTTTTGTATTGCGCGACCAGCTCTTGCCAATCGGCGGCTTCCATCTCGGTATCAGCGAAATAGCCCTTGTCTTCTTTCGCAATCTCAAGCGCCTCTTCGAAAAGTCCGTGATCAATGCCTAGCACCACATCGGAATACATCTGGATGAAACGGCGATAGCTGTCCCATGCAAAGCGCTCATCGCCCGAGGTTGCAGCAAGCCCTGCCACCGTCGCATCATTGAGGCCAAGGTTTAGGACGGTATCCATCATGCCGGGCATCGACACCCGCGCACCGGACCGGACCGACACAAGCAGCGGATCACTCGCATCGCCAAAGCTCTTGCCAACCGTCGCCTCAATATGGGCCAGCGCCTGCGCAACCTCGCCGCGCATCGCATCGGAAAAGTCCGCGCCGTCTTGAAGATAGCGCACGCATTCCTCGGTTGTGATCGTAAATCCGGGCGGGACAGGCAGACCAATCGCGGCCATCTCGGCAAGGTTCGCACCCTTCCCGCCGGTTACTGTCTTATCCTTCTGGCGCGCATCAGAATGATCGGCTGAGCCGCCAAATGTGTAGACCGTCTGGACCATGGAGCTTAAATCCTAACCTTCGATTTTGGAGAAGTCGGCAACATTATGCACCGCATCGCGGAAGCGTGCTAACAGATCGAGCCGACTGCT
>CALLIO010000213.1 GCA_938009055.1 uncultured Altererythrobacter sp. | reverse complement strand
CGATGCGGACAAGCGCCAGCAGCTTGAATGGCGCGGGCGCTATGCCGAATTCAACCTGGTCTATGATCGCGGGACATTGTTCGGCCTTAAGACCGGCGGGAATATTGATGCGATTTTGATGAGCCTGCCGCCCGAAGCGGTGTGGAGCTGACTAGCTTGGCGGGACGGGGTAGCCCCATTGCGCGTCCTGGACCGACTTTTCCCCATAGCCAATCAGGCAGCGCATATAGCGTTTGTGGAATTGCAAAGGGTCATCAAGCTCGATGTCCACCTGTTTCCATTCAGGGCAGGGCGCAGGGGTGAGAACCCCCTCTTCATTGAGCATCACATACTCAAAATCGGCCATATCCTTTTCGATACGCAGGAAATTGAAGCATCCAGCCTGTTCGCAAGCATCCGCCTCCACCGCGAGCGCTGAGAAGCGGTAAACCTCGTTCACCAAAATATGTTCAGTTTGGAGCAGCAGGTCGAGGATGTTCCAATCCTTATGCTGCCCGTCCTTACCGCCATATGGCGGGTCATTTTTGCAAAGGCTGGTATCAGCCTTGGGGCATTTGGCCGCAGGCAGATTGAGCGTGCCATTGACAATGGCATAGACCAGCGGCGCGGTGATCTCCGGCGCGGCAGGTGGCAACTCCTCTTCCAAAGCTGCCTCTTCGAAGGAATAGGCATCCGTCATCTGATGCTGGCGGCGGAAAAAGGCTTCGAACACGCTGTCCGAGAACAAGCCAAAGCGCACTCCGCCGTCAATATACATAGTGTTGTCGATAAAGGCGGGCGGCGCGGCGATCGGCGAGGAAGAGCTGGCTATGATCGCGCTGACATAGCAATCCTTGTAAATGCCGCGTTCCGTATCAGGCGCCGCTTCAACATAGCGGCTGGCCATTTCACCCATATCAAAGGCGACGGCATCGCCGCTGTCGGCATCGGTTGCACCCACATACAGCCGCGCACCGGCGGCATGGCGCGTTGCCACTTTTTGCAGCACCTCATCGGTTAAGAATTCAGCTAATCGTGCGCGCAATGGGTCGAGATTGGCAAAAGAACCACGCTCCACCAATGATGCGTAATTGCCTATGTCTGGCTTGCCATCCTTGGGCTTGGCATAGACGGTGATGAGCTCGGCTTCATTTTCGATTGTATAGCCCGCGACGGCAGCGGGGGCATCATTGACGAAGGCAAAGGTGGACAGGATCGCGCCCGTTGAAATGCCGGTCACGATCTGGAAGTCTGGCAATTGGCCGGTACCGCCCCAGCCTTGCAAAACGCCGGCTCCAAATGCGCCGTGTTCGCTACCGCCCGACAGCGCGAGGATGCGCGCTGGCTCGCCAGTGTTGGCTTTGTCATGGGCGCGCAGGCTGCTTTCGATCTCGGCAGCAAAGGCAGAAGGAGTGCGCTCGCGTAGGTCAGCCGGGCGCGACACGGGCACAGCGACTTGCATTGTCACAGTGCGGAAATCGCACATCATATTGTCAGGCGTGAGCGGGGCTTGCTGACAGCCAGCGGCAAGCGCGCTTAATGCCGCCAGTCCAAGCGCTGAAATCCGAATTCCCATCTAACAATCTCCCACCCAACCGTCTGTTCGCGGCAGGGTATGGGTGATTATGGTTAATGCTTTCCTACTAAATCTCCTTAGATGCCGGCAATGCGCGCGCTTTTGCATTGCAATAGGGGCGCTAAACCCGCACATTCCTCGATACGATGCTGAGGCAATATGAACTTGTAGAAAGGGTCAAGGAATACGACCCTGAGGCTGACGAAGCCGCGCTTAACCGCGCCTATGTCTACACCGTTCAAAAGCATGGCAGCCAAAAGCGCGCGAGCGGCGACCCCTATTTCTCGCATCCGGTCGAAGTGGCCGGATTGATGACCGATCTTCAGCTCGATCAGGAAACGATCATGACCGCGCTGCTGCATGATACGGTCGAAGATACGCTGGCGACGATCGAGGATATCGAAGCGAATTTCGGGCCAGAGGTTGCGCAATTGGTCGATGGCGTCACCAAGCTTTCCAAAATCGAAGCCATGCCCGAGGATGAGCGCGCGGCGGAAAATCTGCGCAAATTCCTCCTCGCCATGTCCGAAGACATCCGCGTTTTACTGGTCAAGCTGGCCGACCGCTTGCACAATATGCGCACGCTCCACTTCATCAAAAAGCCTGAGAAACGCCAGCGCATCGCGCGTGAGACGATGGATATTTACGCGCCGCTGGCAGAGCGTGTGGGCATGTATGAATATATGCGCGAAATGCAGCTGCTTGCCTTCGAACAGCTTGAACCAGAAGCCTATAAAACCATAACCGACCGGCTGGCTGACCTGCGCGGACAGGACGGCGGGCAGGTTGATGCGATTGCGCTGAAGGTAAAGCAGGCTTTGGCCGAGGCGGGGCTGCAAGTCGAAGTGTCTGGCCGCGAAAAGCACCCCTATTCGATCTGGAAGAAGATGGCCGAGCGCCATGTTTCCTTCGAACAAGTCACCGACATTATGGCGTTCCGCGTCATCTGCGAGACCGAGGCGGACTGCTACCGCGCGATGGGTATTCTGCACACCACTTGGCAATTTCTGCCGGGCCGGTTCAAGGATTATATCTCAACGCCCAAGAACAATGGCTATCGGTCCTTGCACACATCTTTGATGTACGAAAATTCCATGCGAGTAGAGGTTCAGATCCGTACCCGCGAAATGCACGAGCGCAACGAGTTTGGCCTCGCCGCACATTGGGCTTACAAGCAGGATGACCGGGCCGATGGCGCGGTTGGGTGGCTGCGCGATCTGATCGAGATTGTCGATGCCAGCCATGATGCGGAGGAATTGCTCGAGCATACCCGCATGGCGATCTATCAGGATCGCATCTTTGCCTTCACGCCCAAGGGCGCCTTGTTCCAATTGCCGATTGGCGCAACGCCGGTGGATTTCGCCTTTGCCGTCCACACCGATCTGGGTGCGGCAACACTGGGCGCTAAGATTAATGGTCGGCACATGCCGCTGCGCACGCCGCTCAACAATGGCGATGTGGTCGATATCATCAAAGGCAAGAATGCTGAGCCTGAGCTGTCGTGGCTGGGCTTTGTCGTGACCGGCAAGGCGCGCGCGGCGATCCGGCGGGCCGTCCGCTTGAAAGAGCGCACTGAAGTTGCCGAAATTGGCCGCAAATTGTTCGACGAGATTAAGAGCCGTGTGCCCGCGCGGATCGGTAAAAAGGCCATTCGCGCAGCGCTTGAGCGGCTGGAGCTTGAGGAAGAAGACGATCTGATGTTCGCCATTGGCGCGGCCAAGATCGAAGACCGCGATGTGATGGAAGCGCTGGTGCCGGGATGCACCGCCAAGTTCGACGATGATGCCGATTGGTCCAGGCGCGAAAAAGTGATCTCGATCCGGGGTTTGACACCGGGCGTTGGCTTTCGGCTCGCCAATTGCTGCCATCCGGTGCCGGGCGACAGGATTGTGGGCCTGAGAAAACGCGACGAAGGGGTTGAGGTTCACACCATTGACTGCCTCAAGCTTGCCAGCGGGGTCGATCAGGATTGGCTCGATCTGTCGTGGGGCAAACGGTCGCAAGGCGCGCTGGGGCGTTTGCGGATCACGCTTTACGACAAGCCGGGTACATTGTCAGAGGCGACCGGCATCTTCGGGCACAATCTGGCCAATGTGAAAACGCTCGAGCATGTCCAGCATGACCCGCCCTTTTCAAGCTATGAAATGGATCTGGAAGTGCAGGACCTGGCCCATCTCACCCGCATATTGAGTGCGCTTCGGGCCAGCGATGCGGTGGCACAGGCAGAACGGATCTGAACCGTTTTTGCGGCTCTTGGGCCCAAAAATCAGCAATACTCCCTAGGTTTTCGCCAACCATATTTCACAGCGATTTAAGCCGCGCTGCCTATCCCAATCGTCTGAATTTGTTCCGGCAGCGCGCGAATGATTGCGCCTGTCATTGTGAATAGAGCGGTGGCGAAACGGATGAACGCAATTTCCCAAAACTTCGAGACAGTCCCGAACATCGATCAGACGGATGAGCCGGCAGCAGGCTCGTTCTTTGAACGGACTGCAAACTGGTCAATCAAGCGCAAATTGCGCGTTTGCGTTTATGCGCTTGCGTTTATCCCGTTCTCGACCACGCTGTTGCTGCTCTTCTTTTTCGCATATTTTGGATTTGCCGGCGCTGAGCATGCCGAACGGGTAAAGGCAGAAATCTTCGTCGCAGAATCCTCGGTCAACAGCGCCCAAGCGGCCAACATGTTGAGCGCATTCGCCAATCAAAAAAAGCCTGAGCTGCTCTCCAGTGCACGCGAGAAGGCTGCCGATGCAGTCACAGAATTGGACCAAGCTCTTGTCAAAGGTGAAGACAATTACCCGCAGATTTTGCTTATCCGTTTAACCGAAGCGCAGCGGCAAGCGAGCTTGGTTTCTGATCAACTTGCAGCGCTCGATGGCAAGAGTTCTGGAGAAGACATAACGCGGGTGGAAATGCAGCTGGCCGCCCAGTCAACCGAACTGGGAAATTTGTTCGACCAATTTCACGACCATGCTGTGTCCACAATCGAACGCTTGATTTCCAATATCATCGTCTCGTTCGTCGGATCATTCGCTTTTGCTGCGGCAATCGGGTGTTTGGCATTTTTCGGTGCACGCCGGATGGTGGCCAATATCGTAGAGATGATCGGCGCGATGAAAAGCTCGATGGAATCGCTTGCCAGTGGCGATACTCTTGTCAGCATTCCGGGCACTGGCCGCAAGGATGAGCTGGGCGCAATGGCGCGCGCGCTTGGCGTCTTCCGCCAGTCGGCGCTTGAATTGCAGAATGTGACGCGCGAGCGGGCGCAGGCCGCGGAAGAGGCGCTGGAACAAGCCCATGCCGCAGAGCGATTGCGCACGGAAAAGACTCAAGCGCTGAGCGAATTGGCCGATGGTTTTGAGGATTCAATCTTTGCCTCCACAAAATTTGTCGCCGAAGCCTCTTCCCAATTGCAAGAAACATCGAGCGAAATGGCAGCTCTTGCCGAACAATCCTCCGATCAGGTTGGCAAAGCCGCCCGGGCGATGGAGCAAGCCGTTTTGGGTGTATCGGCCACCGCATCGGCCAGCGACCAATTTGCCCTTTCTATCGGCGAGATCAGCCAGCAGGCTGCTGCCTCTGCCAGCCTCGCGCGTGACGTGAAATCGAGCGTCGAAAAAGCCAATGGAAACATCGCCGGTCTTGCGCAATCGGTCGAGGAAATCGGCGAGATTACCGAGATGATCGGCTCGATTGCAGCGCGCACAAACTTGCTGTCCCTGAACGCCTCGATCGAGGCCGCGCGCGGCGGCGAGGCCGGACGCGGATTTGCGGTTGTCGCGACCGAGGTCAAAGAGCTGGCTGACCGCACTGCCCATGCGACCCGCAATGTCGCCGCTATGGTAGAGGCGATCCGCGGAACAACCCATGAAAGCGTGGATGGGCTGGCCAAGGTTTCAAAGCAGATTGTCAATCTGGAAACTTCGGCAGTCTCAATCGCTGCGGCGGTGGATCAGCAATCGGTTTCGGGCCGCGAGCTTGCCTCCAGCATTGATGCGGTTGCGGTCAATTCGGACGATGTTTCGCAAACCTTGAACGAAGTGCGCCAATCCTCGCTCGCGGTGGGAGCGGCTGCAGTGCAAATGCTCAAATCCTCTGAAGATACGCAATGCCATGCCGACCAGTTGAAAGCGCAGGCGGTGCAATTTCTCGAAGAGGTGCGCGCGGGTGATCAGGGCAAAGATATGGGCGCTGCTGAGGTTAAGGCCGCCGCTGAGAATAAGGTCGCGGCCCAAGAAGACGCCTAGAGCAATTCGAGTGTCAGCGGCACAGGGTCGCCCTCGGCCAAATCCTCAGCGCGCATCACCTTCTTGCTGACCAGCAATATCCAGTTTTTGGACGACTTGCCGAGGCTCGACGCGCCGTCTTCCGCTTTCACAGGAAAGACACTGGTCTTCCAGCGGGTCTCGCCCACTTGGGCATTGCATTTGACCGAGCCAAACCCGCGCCTTTTGCCAAACTCCATACGGTGAAGGGCGGCGTGGGTGGCGATTGTCTCTGCGACTTCGCCCTCAAATTCGACGAGATGATAGGTGGCTCTCTCACCCCGCCACGCGATGAGGGGCAGGGTGGCGACTATTTCCTCATCCATTGGGCGTCGGCCGGATGGGCACGGGAATATTGCAAATATCCGCGCCGCCTGCAGGATGAATGAAGAAGGGATCGCGGCGATTGGCGCGCGCCTCTGCATAACGCGCGAAGCTCTCGCTTTCGGTCGAGAGATATTCGTATGAATAGACCGCGCCCTTTCGCGCTTCATCAGATGCGAGCAAGTCGCTGACCACGCGGATCGATTGGATCGGCGTGCGCAGATGCGCTTCTTCCTCGGTGTAGAAGCCGAGCGGGCCTGTCCCGCGGGTCATAGAAGAGAGATGATGCATCCCCTCGATGATCCGGCCCACCAGCGCGATATTGCGATCCAAATGGCGTGGGGCATGGCCGATGACGGTGTAAAGCTCTGCGCCCGATCCTGTGTCGGGAGAATAGCCGCGTCCCACGCCGACCATGCCGTAGCAATGGACGGGCCAGAATTCGAACTCCTCAGTTCCTTGTTGTCCAGCGAGTGGCCATCCTTTGTAAAATTCAGCCCAACCGGTGTAGGGGTCGCGCTCGCGCCAACCCATCGGAAACTTGTCGGAGCGAGTTCCCAAGATGTCCAAGGGAACAACTTCTTCATTATTTTGCTCTGCCATAGCCATTTCTACTGCTTCAACTGCCGCTTCCATTGCAGCCTCGGCTGAGAAGTCTGCCGCCGTTGGACAGTTCTCATCTAGGAAATCTGTTTTGTAACAAGCCTCACCCATCACCTTCAGCCCTTCAGGCAAAGGCTTGGCTTCACCTTCGCTTTCCGGATTGTCGTGATTGGCATCGCCCCATTGCACGACATAATTGTCCTGCACGCGGTTGACGGTGATCCCGTCATACCATTTTGCGCGGGCGAGCGTTCGGATGTTTGCCACCCAACCTTGCGAAAAGGGCGCAGGCATCAGTTGGATGATCACTTCGCGCTGGTTTCCCGCCTCATCCGGCGCAAGCGTCATCACCAGCAAGTCTTCAGGCGCAATCGACACCCATTCGTCTGGCGCTGCCGCTGCAGCAATTGCGTTAGGGGAAGGAAAAGTGGTGGACGGCTCCTCCTGCGCCAAGGCGGTTGAGGGAAGCGCAATCAGCGCTGCGGCGGTGGCAGTAGCGGCTAGGGTTAAGGCTTTCATTGCGACTTTGTGCCATTACTCCGCTTGCACCACAACCGCCGCGCGGTTAGGGGCATCTGGCTCACTAAGGTGAGCATGCGGAGACGTGGCCGAGTGGTCGAAGGCGCACGCCTGGAAAGTGTGTAAAGGGGCAACTCTTTCGTGGGTTCGAATCCCACCGTCTCCGCCATTTACTTCTGAAAATATTGGACAAATTTGCAAGTAGTTGCTTGTTACCAAATCCGCCCCCCTATGGATTAACCGCTAAGGATCTTACAGGGAACACTACAATAGCTCAGCATGGGCCGATTGCCGAATGTCCGCTTACGACCCAGT
>CALLIO010000212.1 GCA_938009055.1 uncultured Altererythrobacter sp. | reverse complement strand
CCGCGGCTTTCGATCATATATTTCACATCCGGCTCGCGCCCTGCGAAATTCTTATACATTTCGAAATAA
The DNA here is from genome assembly GCA_938009055.1 of uncultured Altererythrobacter sp. GTDB lineage: Bacteria > Pseudomonadota > Alphaproteobacteria > Sphingomonadales > Sphingomonadaceae > Erythrobacter. The sequence continues at coordinate 2,688 of CALLIO010000212.1, read as the reverse complement.
TCCATTGTTCCACCGCGACTTAGCACAGTTTTGCGGTAATGTTCACCGTTTTCGCGCGTCAGCCCGCCATTGTCGAGGAACCACTGGCGCGAATCCTTGTCGAGCATTTCAGTCCACAAATAGCTGTAATAGCCCGCAGAATAGCCGGCAGGGGATGAGAAGATGTGATTGAAATAGCTGCTGCGATAGCGCGGCGGCACCAGATCAATCTCCAGCCCCAGCTCCTTCAAGCTCTTGCGCTCGAACGCATCGACTTGCTCCTTCGTGGTGATCGCGCGCGCCTCAGCCGGTGAAAGCGAATGCCACTTCATGTCGAGCAAAGCCGCCTCAACCACCTCGCCAAAGTCATAACCTTGGTTGAATTTGGAGGCTGCATCCATCTTCTCAATCAGAGCGGCGGGAATGGTCTCGCCCGTCTCGTGATGCTTGGCATAGTTTTGCAGCACTTGCGGGTAGGTCGCCCACATTTCGTGAACCTGGCTGGGGTATTCGACAAAGTCGCGCGCCGTCGCCGTGCCCGAGATCGAAGCGTATTTCTGATCGGCAAAGAAACCGTGCGCGGCATGGCCAAATTCGTGGAATGTGGTTTCGACCCAGTCAAAGCTTACCAGCTGGACTTCGCCCTCGGGTGCTTTGGGAATGTTGAGCACATTGTAGATCACCGGCTTGGTGCCGTTCATATAGCTTTGATCGACGAAATTGCTCATCCACGCGCCGCCGCGTTTGCTGGGGCGCTGGAATGGATCGAAATAGAACAGGCCCAGCTCGCTGCCGTCCTCTTCATAGACGGTATAGACCCATACATCCTCGTGATAGACGGGCAGATCGGTGCGCCGCTTAAAGGTCACGCCGTAGAGCTTTTCAGCCATGTAGAAGACGCCATCTTCCAGCACCTTATCAAGCTGGAAATATTGCATCACTTCATTCTCATCGAGCTCGTAACGCTCGGCCTTGATCTTATTGGCATAGCGATACCAATCCCACGGCTCGACCGTGAAATTGCCGCCTTCTGACGCGATCACTTCGTTGAGCATCCCAGCTTCGCGCCGCTGTGTCGCGGCGAGGGCGGGGACCATCTGCTCCATAAAGCCGAGCGCAGTCGCAGGCTTTTTCGCCATGCGGTCATACATGGTGTAGCTGGCCCAATCCTCCTCGCCGAACAGCGCAGCCTTCTCGGCGCGCAGAGCAGCGATTTCGGCAAGAAGAACACGCGTATCATTGTCATCGCCCATCACCGCGCGGTCGTGGCTCAATTTGAACAAGGCTTCACGCGTTGCGCGGTTTTCCAAGCTTGGGAGCGAGGGCTGCTGCGTCGTGTTTTGCAGCGCGATGGCATATTTGCCCTCATGCCCTTTGCTTTTGGCGAGATCAGCGGCCGCTTCAATCGCGCCATCGGACAAGCCCGCAAGCTCTTCTTTGGTGTCGACGATCAGCGCATTGTCGACGGTGGCATTGCGCACTTTCTGGCCGAATTCGGTGGCGAGCGTTGAAAGCTGGCCATTGATCGCTTTGACTTGTTCGCGCTCTTCATCGGTTAGCAGCGCGCCGGCATGGACCATGCTCTTATACGCTTCTTCGAGCAGCTTGGCATCTTCGACCGTCATGCTCATCGCGGCGCGATTGTCATAGACCGCTTTCACGCGTTGGAAGAGCGCAGGATTGAGCGTGATGGAATCGAAATGCGCGGAAAGCTGCGGGCTGATTTCCTGATTGATCGCATCGAGGCCATCGGTGGTGTTCGATCCGGTCAGCGCGAAGAATACGGCGGCTACGCGCCCCAGCATTGCGCCGGATTGCTCAAGCGCGACAATCGTATTAGCGAAGTCGGGCTTGGCCGGATTGTCGATGATCGCCTGGACTTCAGCTTTTTGGATTTCCATGCTCTGCTTGAACGCGGGCAGGTAGTCATCCTCGCTGATTTTGGAGAAATCAGGGGTCTGGAAGGGCAGGGTGGAAACGTCAGCGAAATAGCCGGTGCCGGTGGGGATGTCGGGGCTATATTGAGCGGCCTCTGCAGCCTCTGCAATCGGGTCCATATCCTCTCCCGAAGTGTAAGTGGCGCAAGCGGCAAGCGAGGCTGCGCTAAGGGTGATAAGGGCTGTGCGGGCCAGCAATTGGGCCTTGAGTTGAGCCTTCATGGTCTCTCCGTAAAATCAGTTCGAGCAGGGCATTACAAAGCCCCGCAATAATGTTGCGGAGTTGAACAACAGATTGCTCGAAAGTGCAAGGGTGATGAGGGAAGCGCGGATCGACGGTGGTTGTCACCTTGTCGTTTGAAGCAGCGCAATAGGGCAGAGGCAGAGACATCTTGCTCTGGGTCTTAAGGGCTCTAATCGCGGCAGCTGGCTGGTAGCCCCACCGGCTGCCGCGACCTATGCTCTTTTACCGATCAGACGTTCTGCCTAACTAAACCTTTGTTGCGACCCAAAGGACTCGTGGGAAGACACGATCGAAGAGAAAACTTGTTTACCTGATTTTACCTAATCCAAACCCTATAGTTTTTCTATAGGTCTAAGGGGCGCGGAGTAAAAATATTTGTGCGCGATGCGAGAACATGTGGAGAACACAGCCTCTTGCGGGAACCATGGGCATTCACCCCTAGACTCTCAGCCGCGCACGCCCCATTTGCTCACACATGGCTCTTACAAAAATCTCGGTTCGCGGTGCGCGCGAGCATAATCTCAAAGG
>CALLIO010000211.1 GCA_938009055.1 uncultured Altererythrobacter sp. | reverse complement strand
TCCATGAAGGACACTTGATGCTGGGGCAGAAACCCGTCTGTCCACGACTGCAAAGGGTTATCCGGATCAGACCTGCGTTCGCGCCATTCTGTGTAGCATGAACGAAGGGTGGCAAAGGCATTGTGATAACAGCCCATGAGCACATGCAGCCCATGCTCTTCGATCCGATCAGCAAATTCTGCATTGCGGCCGCTGGCGCATTTCCCGCCTAGCCGCCACCCTTGGGTGTATAGGGACACCTGATAGCGCCCTTCTTGCTCGGGCGCGCTCAACCAATAGGCGGCTGCAACACCAGAGGGACCGCCGCCTAATATGACGATGCGCTGGGGCTGGGTTGATGATGGGTCGGCGATTGCTTGTGTCAAATCCTGCCTCCTCAACGCGGCTATCTTTAGCCCTTCGCGTATCTAGAAGTGAGGCGACCCTGTTTGTTGGCTACACGCTATCGACGGCAGGAACAAGCTTGGACGCGCCTAAACAATCTAGACGGCGAGAGGGCAGCCAGTTTCCTGACCACCCTCCCGAGGATTAGCCCAAAGGGGCCTAGTTGCTCGTGGCGGTCTTCTTGCCAGTGGAGCGAACTGCAATCTGAATTTCACCCTTATTGCCGCTCGTTTCGAGCGCAGCCAAAGCGCCGCTGTTGGCCTGACGGGCGCAGGTGCGATATTGGTTCTGCTCACGCACCGAGAGCTTGTTGGTGCTGTGGCCGCATACCTTGCGCACTGCGCTGCGGATCCGCGCTTCCAGAGCGTCTTGTCCTTGTGCGCTATCAAGGTTCAAATCGCCGTATGAAACGGTCATGACGCGCTCAGAATTTTCATTGACCTCAATATCTTGAGCAATGGCGCTTCCCGATACGGTCAGCAGGCTGGCGGCTAGGGTGATTGTTGTCTTCGTGAACATTGTATTTCTCCTCAGTGGTATTCAGCAGTGTGTCTGCCTGAAACCTTTTTCGAGGAGAGCCGGGTGAAAGTCCTGATTGCAGCCTTAAGATATTTTGATGGTTTTCTTATGTATCGATTTTGCAGGCTTGCAATCAACGCTGAGATGAGAACGCCTGCAAATGGGGCATTCCGCCAAACGACCCAGTTCGAGCCATTGGCCAAGGTAAGAAACTGCGCTGCAAGCGGGATTGGCCAAGCTCAACTGAAGCTATAACTGCCTTTCATACGGTAGCCACAGCCGCACCGTACATCCACGGCCAGGACTAGAGGTGCATTCCAATTGGCCGTGAAGTGATTGTGCCCGGCCTTTGATATTGCGCAAACCCTTGCCAAGGGTTGCTCCCTCAGCATCAAAACCGCGCCCATTGTCGATGACATAGGATGCGATGCCAAGCACACCGTCCCGCGTGCTTTCCTTGCATCCAATCCTAAGCTCATCAGCCCCTGAATGGGATAGAACATTGCCAATTGCTTCCTGCATGATCCGCAAGACATGCAAGGCGTTGGCCGCATCGAGCCAAGGCAGCGGCTTGCATTCTTCGACTTCCCATTTGCAGGCGATCCCAGCATCCCGCAAATCGCCGGACATACGGTGGCGCAAATTGCCAATAAGGGCGATCAGATCTCCTTCAATCGGCTCGAGTGAATCGACCGTAATCTTCAAATCATTGAGCGCGCGGCTAAGCGTTTTGATGGTGGCCTCTGGCTGATTTTGCTGCCGAGCGACGGCCAATGCCGTGATGAGGTTCGAGCCGATGCCATCGTGCATTTCCTGCATTAGCCGCCCGCGCTCTCCAACCAAGGCTTGTTCGACCAGCAATTCTTGCCGGGCTGCTTCACTCGCCGCCAATTCGGCGCGCGTGTCGGCGATGCCTTGCTCAAGCTGCACATTGGATTTGCCCAAATCGGTAAAAGCATCGAGCGCTCTCTTGCCGAAAGAGATAACAAATGCGGTGGTGTAAAGCAGTCCGCCAAAGATAGAGATATAGGTGGCGCTGCCATCGCCCTGGTGGGCAATCGCAGCATACAGGTCATACAATGTTGCCAGCGGCGTCGCCATCATCGTGAAGCCAAGAACACCATGTTCAATGTTGCGATTGCGCTTCAGATTTATGAACCCGAGGACAGAAATCCCAAACACGATAACGGTCGTTGGAACATACAAAATGAGATCCGTGCCGGTGAACACAATGTGCGTGATAGATAGCACCACACCCAGGGCAAACATCGCTGATATGATCGATTTTCGGTGCGCAGTTTGGGTAAAGCAAAGATAGAATGCCGCCGTGGCCGCAGTCGCAAAATAAGACGCATGCGTGTGAAGGCCTGTGAAGACAGACATACCCAGCGGACCCAACTCGAACGGTGCTTGCGCCGCATAATATTGGTAATTGCGCAAGAACCACAGGACAGTTGAGGCTGATAGCCACAGCAGTTCAATCTCTTGCCTGCGCCCAAGCCAAAAAAGGAAGACCAGCATGCCGATAAACAACATGGCAAAGTTTGCCGTCCTAGGCGCGGTGATCTGCCAGAAAAACTTTGGTTGGTGGTAGGCTTCTAATGCGACCTGTGAGCCAAGGCGAAGCCGGCCAACCCCTAAAGATTCCTCTGAATATACCTGCACGGTAATCTCGTTAAGGCCAGGCTTCAGCACGTCCTCGGGAACAGGGATCAATATCGGCCGATACCATGTGTTCATCTGATCGGAACTTTGCGCAAAATTGCGGAAGACCTGAGTCCCATTGATCAGAACCGAAATATTGTTGCGCGTGCTAATCGTATGAATAGCGATAGGTTTTGGACCAAGCGCTGCGCGGTCAAACCGGAAGCGTCCGATCAAGCTATGGGTGTCGCCGATCCGCCAATTGGTCTCATTGATCCGGTAAAGGGCCGGATTAGGCAGCCTTTCCCACCCTTCGTCAGGAAATGTGATGCCGTCCGACAAGATAAAGTCGCCATCGGTGAATTCGATAATCGGACCAGAAGGGGTCTGGCTGATTTCATAGCTACTGGCTGTTTGGGCGTATAAGGCACCGGTCAGCACGCTTGGCACCGCAATCAGCATGACAAAGAATAATGCGAACCGCGCCGCAATTGCAGAAACGGGCATTCTATTCGCGCGCAAGCAAGCCTTGAGAAGATGCTTCAAACAATGCCTCCGCTCTGCTGTTGACCTCTAACTTGCGGTAGATATTTTTGACGTGGGTTCCAACCGTGTGAGCAGACACGCTCAAGATATCAGCGCATTCTGCATTGGAAAATCCCCGTGCGAGAAGATTGAGCACTTCATATTCGCGTTCCGATAAGGGCGAAGCCATTGGCAATTCGGGTTTCGCAGAGCTGGGCTTTATCTCGCCAAGCAATTGTCGCGCTATCATCGGGCTGATCGGTGATCCACCGCTGCGAATATTGCGGATCGCCTCGATGCAATCCTCGATCCGCTCGTCCTTCAGCAAATATCCGCGCGCGCCCGCCCGAACGGCGTCCAATACCTTCGATTGGTTCGCAAAGATGGTGACGACCAAAATATCTGTATCGCGCCCGGTTAGCACTTCTTCTCTGATTAAATCCGCGCCATTGCCGTCGGGTAGACCCAAGTCACACAATAAGACATCATAACCGCCGGCTTCGATCATCTCAGAACCAGTGGCGAAATTGTCTGCTGTTCTGGTCAGAAGCATATCATCGCATGCACCAATCGCGTCTGCGAGCACACCCTGCATCACCGGATCGTCTTCAACAATGGCGATGCGGATCATGCGAAACTCCTCAAGCGGGCTCTGCCTTTATGATGGATACTGCAATTGCGCTCAACCACCATACCGCGATCACGGGATGGCGATTGCCAAAGACCCTCGACTACTAAGCTATCAGAAAGCGCACCAAGCGCTCCTTTTGAGGCAAAACATGGGTTGCAAGCTACACAGCGATTTTACTGCCGAGACTGCCAGTTGCACGTCGGCGCAGTTGCACTACGTACCAAAGAAGAATGTGCTTTTTTCAGAAAGCCGCGCGCCCAGTGGCGATCTTAGCCCTTGGGTCGCGCGTCTGGTCTCGTTCAAATCTGCAAGTGCCCCCCACTTGCTGACATCATGCAGCATCTACAGTGACATGGACTTTGTCACACATGTATTCCAAGGCCGTTTGACGGCGCAAGAGGCCTGTCGAAACCAATCGTACAAGAATGAAGTCGTGCATTTTGGCCAACAATCAAAAAATATGTCTGTCTCCTGCTCCGGTGACATCATGACCGCCGGTTTTGGTTTGCGTGCAGGCGCATACTACGCCCTAACCGGGGGGCGGGCTGACAACAGGATCGATGGCGTCGAGCGCATCGATGTTTTCGGGCTGCTGGCAGATGATCTTCGCGGGGTCTATTCAGAAGATTATTCGCCGCAACAGTGGAATCTGGCAATAGAAGAGGCCTTGCGGCGATATCTAGCGCGGCATAATCCGGCGCCGCCCAATGCTGTATCTGTTGCGTTCGAGCGGGCAGCCTTCGCTGATCCCACGCAATCCTTGTCTGATTTTGCGGAAAGGCAGAACATTTCATTGCGCCAATTGCAAAGGATCGTGAAGCGCGACTTTGGTCTTTCGCCGCGGACAGTGATGCGCCGTGCGCGCGCGCTCGACCTGGCGGCGCAATTGTGCGGGGTGGCCGATGCGAGCGAAGCCGCAGAGATGAAACTGCGTTTTTTTGATCAGTCGCATATGAACAAGGAATTCATATCGTTCTTCGGTGTGACGCCGCAGCGGTTTCTTGCGCAAGCAAAACCCTTGTTGACTATCGCTCTGGAACAGCGCCAAGCGCGAAAGTTGGAAGAACTCAGCCGCCCTCAGCCTGCTTCACTCAAACCGTGGCAAGGGCAAGGCACGATCCTGCAAACGGACCAGCATAGGGCTGCTGAGGCAGTCTGAGGGCCTCTCTCCTACTTCTGAAAAATCGCTAGCAGCGTTGCAAATGCCAACTTCTGAAGTCTAAGATATCGGGAGCTGAGATTCCACTTACAACCCAAAATTCGGTCGCCAAAACAATCGAACAAATGCTGAAAAGCAGGCTATCCTCAGCCACACCGCTCCGCTTGCTTCCAGTTCAAACGACAAAAAACCCCACTGATAACAGTGAGGCTGAATTAGCATGGGTTTTCAGAAAGATGGTGGTTGCGGGGGTTGGATTTGAACCAACGACCTTCAGGTTATGAGCCTGACGAGCTACCGGACTGCTCCACCCCGCGTCACCGTTGACGCCCTCTAGAGACGCCAAAAGGGCTAACCCGTAGGCCAGCCCTTTGACTTATGAATGGGTTTTTCCTCTTAGCAAGCACAAGCTGCAATGCCTGGCGGCGACCTACTCTTCCATGCCTTAAGACATAGTACCATCGGCGCTGTTTGGTTTCACGGCCGAGTTCGAGATGGGATCGGGTGGGTCACAAACGCTATGACCACCAAGCAATGAAGCTTGTGCCAGTAAGAGGGTTAAATCGATGCACCTGATTTGGTGTTCTTGGGCGTATCTGGCCTGAGTAATTCTTCATACCAACGCCAGACTGCCTTGAAGGGCAGATCTGTCATTGATGATGCAGATTCATCAAGCGCGAACAGAACTATTAGGACCGGTTAGCTACACGCATTACTGCGCTTCCACACCCGGCCTATCAACGTCATGGTCTATGACGGTTCGAAGATACCTTATCTTTAGGGAGGCTTCCCGCTTAGATGCTTTCAGCGGTTATCCCGTCCATGCATAGCTACCCAGCGGCACTCCTGGCGGAATGACTGGTACACCAGAGGCATGTTCACCCCGGTCCTCTCGTACTAGGGGCAACTCCTATCAAGTATCGACGCCCACGGCAGATAGGGACCAAACTGTCTCGCGACGTTCTGAACCCAGCTCACGTACCACTTTAATTGGCGAACAGCCAAACCCTTGGGACCTGCTCCAGCCCCAGGATGTGATGAGCCGACATCGAGG
>CALLIO010000210.1 GCA_938009055.1 uncultured Altererythrobacter sp. | reverse complement strand
CAGCCTAGTCGGGCGGATTGTGCTTTTCGACAAAGGCGACGGAAGCATTGAGCATTTGCTTGCGCGTATCGGCGAGCGAGAGCCAGTGATCCTCGCCGTTAAGCGTGACCATCTCATAGGGTTTGCCATTGTCCTTTAGCTTGTCCGCCATCTGCTGCGAGTGACTGTAGGGAACGACCGTGTCGTCCTTGCCATGAATGAGCAGGATCGGCGCATCTGCATTGGCGGCAAGTCGGCGAGGCGAGACGCTGTTCCAGCTATCGCGGGGGCCGAGCTGTTCGAGCAGGCGAACCTTGGTGGTTTGGTCTTTGGCCGTTGCGCGATAATCCTCGTTATACATTGCGCGAATATCGCTGACGCCATTGACCGAAACCGCGCAGCGATAGATGTCTTTTTCGATCGTCACACCGGCAAGCGCGGCATAGCCGCCATAACTTGCGCCCACGATGCACACGCGGGCAGGGTCGATAATGCCCTTGGCTGCCAAAGCCTTAAGGCCATCGGACTTGTCGGTCTGCATCTTGCGGCCCCACTCACCGTAGCCAGCCCTCGTGAAACTTCCGTCGCGATTTGTTGAGCCACGGAAATTGGGTTGAAAGACAGCGTAGCCGCGCGAGGTAAAAGCTTGCGCCCACCAGTCGAAAGTGGGCCTGTCATAGGAATGTGGCCCGCCATGCGGCATCATCACCAAGGGCAGATTTTTGGGATCTTTGCCCGGTGGAAGAGTCAAAACCCCATCCATTTTAAGGCCATCGGAAGCTTCATATTCAAAGGTCGAGATTCCGCCGATATGCTTGGGCTCAATCGCAATCCGCTCATAAGCAATGGCCTTGGCGGCAAGGTTGTCGACGTCCACTTGGAACCAAGTACCCGAATCCTTGTTGCCACTGGTGCGGACGACGACATGTTTAAGGTTGTCGGTCCAGTTCATCATATCCATTTCCATCGAGGCAAAAGCCTTGTTCACCTTGCGCAATGCATCGGCGCTGGCCGGATCGCGGAACACTGGCTTTGGCGGTGATCCTTCTTCGAGATAGCCGATCAGATGACCGGTTTTCTGGCTGAAGAACAATTCTTCCCATTCGACATCGGGCAAGAATTCTGTCGGTTCTCCGCCAGCCAGCGGATATTCTTTCCAGCTTGTGCTGCCGTCCTTGCGCTCACTGATAATCGCGGTTGATCCGTCATATCCCAGACCGCGCAAGTAAGTTCGGCCCGACACGCTTTGCCCCTGTGCCAAAAGATTGTTGCGCCCGTTGCGCAACGTCCATTTTCCGCTGTTTTCATCGGTCGTAAGCGATGCAGCGACGGTGCCATTGGCGGCAATCAGCCAATCCTTGTCAAAACCGGCCTTTGCCGAGTTCTCCAGCTTTTTGACCGACATGTCCTCAAGATCAATGCGGTAAAGATAAGGGCGGCCATGCTCAAAACGCAGGATAAAGCGATTGTCTTCTTCCAGAACCACCGCGCCATAATAGCCGTAATAGCGATCCCCGATCTGGCGAATTCCGTAATTGCCGAAAATGGCATCAACCAGCTTCTTCTGCCTGTTGAAGACGATTCCGGACGCTTTGCCTTCGTCGACGGGCAGCACGCGGCCAACGTAAAATTCGTGCTTGTCGGTGGTGAAATTCGCGCCAAGCTTTTCGGTCTGGCTCGAGACCATCAAAATTTGACCTTCGCCGATCCATTCAAGATCTCGGACCTTAAGATCGCCGATGACTGTAGGCGACATCACCACTTTGCCGCCTTCCAATGCAGTGATAACGCGCTTTCCCTGGATTTCGCCTAACAGGGCAATGCGCTTGCCTGATGGGGAAAGGACGATGATTTCAACGCCTGGTAAATCGCCATAGACGTCAAGATCAAGTCTATCATTTTGTGCGCTTGCGGGCCCTGCAACTATCAAGGCCATGCTAATGATGAGCATTGCAAAGAATTGGCGAAGCATCAATTCGTATCCGTTCCCAAATCTATTGAAAGATATGTAGTTTTTGCTTGGAAGGAGTTTTGCCACTTTTCCTCTGCTGCGCAAGTGCGTATTGCGCACAAGCTATGGCTCGTCCCAAACTTTCAACTTTCGACAAGCAGCGTGTGGTCGCTGACAATCGCCGCGTGCGTTTTGACTATTCGGTCGAGGAAACATTCGAGGCGGGCTTGGCACTGCACGGCACGGAGGTCAAAGCGCTGCGGGCGGGGCAAGCCTCGATCAAGGAAAGCTATGCCGAAGTGCGCGATGGCGAGGTGTGGCTGGTCAACGCCAATATTCCAGAATTCAGCCACGGCAATCGCAACAATCACGAACCCAAGCGGCCGCGCAAGCTGCTGTTGAACTCGCGCGAGATCAACAAACTGTTTGGCGCGGTTGAACGCAAGGGAATGACGCTGGTTCCGCTCTCGGTCTATTTCAACTCTACCGGGCGGGCCAAAGTCGAGCTGGCATTGGCCAAGGGTAAGCAGGCCCATGACAAGCGCCAAGCGGTGAAAGATCGCGACTGGAAACGAGACAAGGCACGTCTGATGCGCGAGAGCCGCTGACCTCAATCAAAAAATTGCCGCGATTCACCCCTTGGTCATCGCCTTCATACTACCCATATCGATGATAGTGACCGATCCGCCGATTCTGGAGCGGTTTTCTAGTCCCGTTGTCTTGCGCATTTAACATCTTAGGCGCAAGGCGAGTGCAGAGGTTTGAGCAGAGTATTCGCATAATGGCGTTCGCAGATGCATTCAGGTTCAAGATGCCCAAGCGTGAAGAGCTTGCCGGCAACAAATATCTTGCGCCGATTGCTCACCGCTTCTTGTCGCCGGAACTGTGGCGCTTCACCCGTCGCTCTGTCCCGCGCGGTGTGGCGTTGGGGCTGTTTTGCGGCTTTATCATTCCATTGGGTCAGATTTTCCTCGCTGCTTTCATGGCGCTTCCTGCGCGGGCCAATGTTCCACTGGCTGCTGCCGTGACCTTCGTGACCAACCCGCTTACTTTCGGTTTTTGGGCCGTGGTTGCCAATTGGGTCGGCAAGACCGTGCTCAACATTGATGCTGCGGTTGGCGGCATGGCCAATAGCGAGCTGGAAAGCGGACGCTGGTCATGGCTGGTTGATCTCTTTCAGACCGCAGGGGTAACGGTTTTTGGCTTTGCAGTGCTCGCAGTTGTGACTTCAGCGCTTGGCTATCTGGTGTCTGGTTGGGCATGGCGCTACATGGTTGCCCGTCGCCGCTCTCGCCGTCTTAAGACAATGGAAGCGCGGCTCGAGCAGCTGTTGGAGACCGGCAAGGGATGAATGCGCTTAAGGGGCTTGCGGGACAATCGCTTATAAAGAGCGAAATGCCCGGTGCCGCGCTGGGGATGGTTGCCATCGCCCTGCTGGCGAGCGCCGCGATTCTGTGGTTCGTTTCGGGCGAGATTGTTCTTGTCCTCGCTTTCCTGCTCGGTCTGATCGTTATTCTTGCCGGGATTTTCGCTTTTCAGCGCGCGCAGACAGCTCCTGCTTCGACCGATTTTGCAGAGCCTGATTGGTCCGTCACTGTCGCTGCGATGGAGCGCCCTGATGTGGCGATTGCGATTACCGACCGCGCCAACCGTCTGACCTGCGCCAGTCAGGACTTCATTGCATGGTTTGGCACTGACACAGCGCCGCCTTTGCTTGATCTGGGGCGCGCCGCGCAAGAAGAGCTTTCGAAAATTGCGCGCAATGCATGGCGTGATGGCGCAAGCACATTGGCCGAGCTTGAAGGGGGCGAGAATGGCGAGGAACGTTTTAGCCTACGGGCCGAGCGTTCGGGACGCGGGGATGACCATCTTATCTGGCGGTTTCGCCGCATAGCCGACAATGTTGATGACGCGCTGATGCGCTATGATGTGTCTGGTCCATTTGGCCGGATGCTCTCGCGCGCTGGTATCGAAGCTGCGATCACCGAACCTGACGGTATTGTCCGCAATGTCAGCGCTGGATTTGCTGAAAGAGCCGCAGGCGATGGCGGAGCCACATTGGTCGGGCAGGATTATGTCAGCTTTTTGCGGTCGGACGAGCGTGAGCGAATATTCTTCGCACGCGAGGGCAGGGGCGGCACGCCGCAAACGCTGATCCACATTCCGCTCGATGATCCAGAAGCGCAGACCAGCAAACCGCCCACTGGACCTTCGGAAGCCCCTTCGCTGATGCTGTTGGTTGATAGCGGTGTTGGAGTAGGCGGCGGCTGGGATGGCGGCAGTCAGGCGGGCGTTGCACAATTGGAGGCGCTTCTCGGTCAGTTGCCGCTTGGTCTAGCAATGACCGACCGCGATGGGCGGTTTCTGTTCGGCAATGATGCCTTCTTACGTTCGGTTGAGCGCGAGGATCGCGGGCTTCCTCCTTTCCCCACCGATCTGGTTGTGGCCGAAGACAAAGCGGCGCTTTCCGATGCTGTGCGCCGGCATGGTCGCGGTCCGATGACCAATGGCGATATGGCGGTGCGTTTTGGGCACAATCCTGAAGAACCTGTTTCGCTCGGCATGGCCGGTGTGCGCGGGTTGGGCGAGGCTTCGGTGCTTCTCAGTCTGACCGATTCAAGCGAAGAAACGCAGCTCAAGCGCCAAGTTGCGCAGGCCACCAAAATGCAGGCTGTTGGCCAGCTTGCAGGCGGCGTTGCGCATGATTTCAACAATGTGCTGACCGCGATTATCGGGACGTGCGATTTGATGCTTTTGCGCCATACGCCGGGCGACAGCGACTATGACGATATCCAGCAGATCCGCGCCAATTCCAACCGCGCTGCATCGCTGACACGGCAATTGCTCGCCTTCTCGCGCCAACAGACATTGCGCCCCGAGATTCTCCAGCTTCCCGATGTGGTGAGCGAGGTTAATCCACTGATCGAACGGCTGCTTGGCGGCAAGATCCAATATCGCGTCCAGCATGATCGCAATCTGGGCCATGTGCGCGCCGATCCGCAGCAGCTTGAGCAAGTTATCATGAACCTTGCCGTCAATGCGCGCGATGCGATCCAGTCGCGCGGCGATGGCACAGGCTTGATCTCGCTTCTCACCCGCCGGATGGCTGCAGAAAGTGTCGAGAAAATGGGCTCTGACGTTCTGCCCGTTTCCGATTACACGGTGCTGGTGGTGCAAGACAATGGCGGCGGCATTCCGCCTGAGGCAATGCCCAAACTGTTCGAACCCTTCTTCACAACCAAGGATCAGGGCAAGGGAACGGGGCTTGGCCTGTCGACCGTTTACGGGATTGTGAAACAGTCAGGCGGGTTCATCTTCGTCAACAATGTGAAGAACCCAGAAGGGCGAATAACTGGCGCGCGCTTCACCATCTATCTTCCCGTCCACAAAGGGCCCGTACTCAAAGCCAAAAGCGACGAGCCGGTGGTGGCGATCTCCAGCCAATGGTCAGGCGGCGGTAAGGTGCTGCTGGTGGAGGATGAGGACATGGTTCGCGCGGTTGCTGAGCGCTCGCTTTCGCGCGCTGGTTATGAAGTGACGGCACATGAGGATGGCGAGGATGGCCTTGCAGCCTATGAGCAGGGCGAGCGTTATGATCTCATCGTCAGCGATGTTGTGATGCCGGGTAAGGATGGCCCCGCAATGGTGCGCGGCATTCGCGATATCGATCCGGATGTGCCGGTGCTTTTCATGTCAGGCTATGCCGAGGAACAATTGCGCAAGGATATCGACGTGCCCAATATGCACTTCATCCCCAAGCCGTTCAGCGTTAAGGAAATCAGCGCCAAGGTTGGCATGGTGATGGGTAGCGCTAAAAAAGTCGGCAAATAACTAGCTGGCCAATTCGCGTACAGCATCTGGGGGAATAGTGACTGACTCCAGCTGACTTTATCGCCTCATTGCTCCTATTCATCTTGAATACAGAACGCCCCGTCATGCTAGGCATGTTGGGAAAAGGAGCGGGATTATGGGTAATTCTAGGATATTGAGCGCAGTTGGTGTGGCTGCGTTGCTATCGACTGGAGCGCTTTCGCAATCAGCAGGCGCGCAATCCTCGCAATCGCAAAATGTCGGCAATCCTGATGCGACCGCGCAAGGCGAAGTCGCAGTCACGATCTACAACAACAATTTGGCGTTGGTGCAGGATGTGCGCCAGCTCAATATTGCCAATGGCCGCAGCCGAATTGAATTTCCCGATGTCTCGGCGCAAATCCGGCCCGAGACACTCAGCTTCTATGCTCCCAATACCACAATTATCGAGCAGAATTTCGACTTTGATCTGCTCACACCGACCAAGATGATGGAGAAAGCGATCGGTCAAACGGTCACGCTGATCCGCACCAATCCAGCCACTGGCGCTGAAAAGCGCGAGCGGGCCAAAGTCCTTTCAACCGCTGGCGGCGTGGTGATCCAGATCGGCAATCGTATCGAAGTGCTGCGCGATGATGGCCTGCCCGTCCGCGTAATTTTCGACCGCGTGCCACCCAATCTGCGCGCGCGGCCTACGCTTTCGGTCAACCTGCAGAGCACGCGAGGGGGCACTCGGCCTGCCTCGATCCGCTACCTGACACCGGGTCTTGGGTGGAGCGCGGATTATGTCGCGCTTTATAATGAAGCGACTGATTCGATTGATATGCAAGGCTGGGTAACGCTGACCAATCGCACTGGCACGACCTTCCACCGCGCTGATACTTTGCTGGTGGCAGGCGATCCCAATGGGCGCGGAGGCAATCGGCGCAACAACAATCGCAATCTTGTTCGCCCCGGCACGGAAGCTGCGGATCGTGAGCAATTGGGCGACTTTTATCTCTACCCGATCTCTGGCCGCACAACGATTGCCAATGAGCAAACCAAGCAAGTGAGCTTCCTTGATGCGCAAGGCGTGCCGGCACGCAAAATCTACGCCCGCACAGTTGGGTGGCTCAGCAATGATGCACGTCCGGTAAACGCATCGAGCCAGATTTCATTCTCATCCTCGCGCAATCAGGGTCTAGGCGATGCTTTGCCCGCCGGAACCGTGCGTTTCTATCAGCGCGACGCGCAAGGTACGCCGCAATTTATCGGCGAAAACTCGATTGGTCACACGCCAATGGGCAGCGAGCTTTCGCTGAAAACGGGCGATGCTTTTGATGTCTTCGTCCAGGCTGAAGTGGAAAAGCGCGGCGAGATTACGTCGAGTGAATGGGAAAAGACCGCGCGCTACCGTGTTGTGCGCGAAGGGGAAGTTGTCGAACGCGTCGATGTTGAACGGCCCAAGAAATTTTACCGCACCACAATGCGCTACACTTTCACCAATGCGAAGCGCGAACCGGTCAATGTTGATCTGACGCAAGGCGGTTTGATGCGCAGCTGGTGGGCCAGTGATTACCGCATTACGTCTGAAGATATTGAAGGGCGGCAAATCAACGCTTCAACCCGAAAATGGACTGTGCCTGTTCCCGCAGAGGGTAAGCGGGTGATCCGAGTAACGTATGAGACGCGTTACTAGGGGCTGCGCAGATGCGGTTCTT
>CALLIO010000209.1 GCA_938009055.1 uncultured Altererythrobacter sp. | reverse complement strand
ATCAAGGCGGCGAGTGTGATCTGCAAGACCAGTCGGTGGCCTACGGCAAGGGCTATTCGCGCAGCAAAGAGCATCGCCGCGCTGTGACTGAAAAGAATATGGGCCCGCTTATCTCGACCACGATGACGCGCTGCATTCACTGCACGCGCTGTGTGCGTTTCAGCGAAGAGATCGCGGGCGTGGATGAAATCGGCGCGCTTTACCGCGGCGAGGACATGCAGATCACGACCTATCTGGAACAGGCTGCATCCCACGAATTGTCCGCGAATGTCATCGACTTGTGTCCCGTTGGCGCCTTGACGTCACGGCCTTACGCGTTTGAAGCGCGTCCGTGGGAATTGAAGAAAACGCTGAGCATTGATGTATCCGACGCGGTGGGAGCGAATATCCGTCTCGACAGCCGTGGCCGCGAAGTTATGCGCGCGCTCCCCCGCATCAATGATGATGTGAATGAGGAGTGGATTTCAGACAAGGCGCGTTATCAGGTCGATGGCCTGACCAAGCGCCGCCTCGACAAAGTCTTCCTGCGCAAACGCGGCGGGCTAAAACCTGCATCGTGGGATGAAGCGTTTAAGGCGATTGCATCGCAGCTCAAGGGTGCGCCCAAATCTATCGCTGCGGTCGCTGGCGACATGGTCGATTGTGAGACGATGTTTGCGGCCAAAGCATTGCTCAAGGCTAGCGGATCGACCCTGCTCGAAGGGCGTCAGACCGGCATGGATTACGACGTATCGAGCCTCGCAGCGGTGAACTTCAACACTGGACTTGCCGGAATTGAGACTGCGGATGCCGTGCTGATCGTGGGTTCGCACGTTCGTTGGGAAGCCGCTCTCGTCAATGCGCGCATCCGCAAGGCTGCGATGGCTGGTGCGAAAGTGTTCCTGATCGGCCCAGAGTGGGAAACGACCTATCCTGCGACTTTCCTCGGCAATGATCTGAGCGTTTTGAGCAAATTGCCCAAGGAAGTGAAAGACGCGTTCAAAGCGGCGGAGCGTCCGGCGATGATCCTTGGCGGGGCAGCTTTGGCGAAAGGCGCGCTTCCCGGCGCGCTGGCAGCGGCAGACAAGCTTGGCGTCGTGACGAAAGAGTGGAACGGTTTCAACGTTCTGCATTTCTCTGCCGCGCGGATGGGCGGGTTGATGCTCGGTTTTGCGCAAAAAGGCGGCATGGCAGATGTGGTGACGGCCGCGCCGAGAGTGTTGCTGAGCCTCGGCGCGGATGAGATGGATTTCGAGCCATTTGCCGACACACTCAAGGTCTATATCGGCCATCACGGCGATAAGGGCGCACATGCGGCGGATATTATCCTGCCCGCAGCCTCCTATGCCGAAAAAGACGGCACCTATGTGAACACAGAAGGCCGCGTGCAATTTGCCGAGAAGGCTGTGTTTGCACCCGGTGATGCGCGCGAGGATTGGACTATTCTGCGCGCTTTGGCTGATGCTTTGAAAGTGGATGTGGGCTTTGACTCATTTGCCGAATTGCAGGCTGCGATGATCA
Source organism: uncultured Altererythrobacter sp. (assembly GCA_938009055.1). Classification (GTDB taxonomy): domain Bacteria; phylum Pseudomonadota; class Alphaproteobacteria; order Sphingomonadales; family Sphingomonadaceae; genus Erythrobacter. The sequence goes on along the minus strand of CALLIO010000209.1, from coordinate 1,379 downwards.
AATCTGTACCTGCGCTGGGCGAAGAAGGCTTGGCGAATTACGGCGCAATGCCCAAGACTGACGCGAAAGCGAAGGCAGAAGGTGTGATTGAGGCTTATCCGATTAAGGACTTTTACCTCACCAATCCAATCGCGCGGGCAAGCCAAGTGATGCAGCAATGTTCGTCAGAATTGCTCCATAGCGATGAGCTGAAGGAGGCGGCAGAGTGACCGAATTCTTCCAATCTCTCGGCATGAATTACGAATGGGCGTGGTTCATTGCCACCATTTCAGGAATTTTGCTTATCGCGCTGCCGCTGATGCTGGCCGTTGCGATGGTGATCTATGTCGACCGCAAGGTTTTGGGTGCGATTATGATGCGGCGCGGGCCGAATGTGGTTGGCCCCTTCGGTTTGCTCCAATCCTTTGCCGATGGCCTCAAGGTCTTCCTTCAGGAAACCATCATTCCATCGGCCGCGAACAAGGGTATCTTTCTGATCGCGCCGATCATCACTTTCACCGTCGCGCTGCTCGCTTGGGCGGTAATCCCGTTCGATGCGGGCGTGGTGCTGGCCGATATCAATGTCGGCCTGCTCTATGTGCTCGCGATCAGTTCGCTGGGTGTTTACGGCGTGGTGATGAGCGGGTGGGCGTCTAACTCCAAATACCCCTTCTTCTCTGCCATGCGCGCGGCGGCACAGATGATCTCTTACGAGGTGTCTATCGGCTTCGTGCTGGTGTGTGTGGTGCTCTACGCCAAGACATTCAACATGACTGGCATTGTGATGGCACAGCAGGGGCATGGATTCGGCGTCATCAACGGCTTCTTCGCCAACCCGCTGCTGTTCCCGATGTTCGTGGTGTTCTTCATCTCAGCCCTTGCAGAGACAGCGCGCGCGCCGTTCGATTTGACCGAGGCCGAATCCGAACTCGTCGCCGGATATCAGACCGAATACTCCTCGATGAGCTTCGCGCTCTTCTGGCTGGGTGAATATGCCAATATCTTGCTGATGTGCTCGCTTTGCACGCTGCTGTTTATGGGCGGTTGGTTGCCACCGGTTGAGTGGGCACCGCTGTATTATGTCCCCGGCATCATCTGGTTTTTGCTCAAGACCTTCTTCTTCTTCTTCCTCTTCAGCTGGATCTGGGCGACCGTGCCGCGTTACCGCTATGACCAGCTGATGCGTCTGGGCTGGAAAGTCTTTTTGCCGATGAGCCTCATCTTCGTGGCCGTGATTAGCGGTTGGCTGATGTCGCAGGGGCATTTCAACTAATGGCCCGTTTCGCGCCCTTTCTTGGTTTGGCTTTGCTCGCGAGCGGCGCATCTGCCGCTGAGGGCGATGTGCGCGCATTCACGTTCGACTGCCACGTCACGACAATTGCCGGCGAGCAACGGCAGGT
>CALLIO010000208.1 GCA_938009055.1 uncultured Altererythrobacter sp. | reverse complement strand
GGCAAAATCCGCGAGGACGCTGCTAAGCGCGTGCCGATTGGCAGCGAAATCAAAGGCAGCATGATCGTGGGCGGTGTGCGCATTTATGGCCGTGCGGACCGGATCGACCGCAATGCTGACGGCAGCGTTGCGATTGTCGATTATAAGACCGGCGCGCCGCCTTCTGGATCTCAGGTTGAGGCAGGCTATGCGCTGCAATTGGGGCTGCTCGGCATGATTGCCGAAAGCGATGGTTTTGAAGGGCTTTCACTCCCCAACGTGAATGCGACCGGCTTTGAATATTGGTCGCTCGCCAAGGATAAAGAGAGTTTTGGTTATGTCACCTCGCCTGTGAAAGAGGGGCGCAAGAAAACGGGTCTAACGCCAGAAGAGTTCCTTCCCAAACACAGTGAATTTTTGAGGAATGCGATCACGGATTACATCAAGGGCACAAAGCCCTTCACCGCGCGGCTCAACCCCGATTATCCTGCTTACAACAGCTATGATCAATTGATGCGGCTTGAAGAGTGGGAACGCAATCAGGACGCGAGCGGGGACGAGGGATGAGCGGCGCCGTTTACGAGCTTAAATCGAACCAGCTTAAGGCAGTAACGCCCGAAGAATCGGTTTGGCTTTCAGCCTCTGCCGGAACGGGCAAGACACAGGTTTTGAGCGCACGCGTTTTGCGGCTTTTGCTCGAACCGAATGTGGAGCCGGCTGACATTTTGTGCCTCACCTTCACCAAGGCAGGGGCCGCCGAAATGGCGGTGCGCATTAATGATGTGCTTGCCCGCTGGGTGCGGCTCGATGCAGCGATTTTGGCCAAGGAATTGGGCTATGTCGGGGCGGACATCGGCCCTGAGACACAGGCGCGGGCGCGCACTTTGTTTGCCAGCGTTCTCGATTGCCCGGGCGGCGGATTGCGGATTGATACGATCCACGCCTTTGCCCAATGGCTGCTCGCCAATTTCCCAGGCGAGGCTGACATCATGCCAGGCGCAAGGCCGATGGAAGACCGCGAGCGCGATTTGCTTTCGCGCGAAGTGCTAGCCGATGTGCTTGTCACTGCGCAGCGCGAAGGCAATGCACAATTGCTCGACAGCGTGGCGGAATTTTCGCGCCGTAAGGGGCCTGATGCACTGCGAAGCTGGGTCATGCGTTGCGCGAACCTTGGTGATCTGTGGAGCGACTCAGCTGCGTGGCAAGGTCCACTCAAGCCGCAGGTTCATGCGATGCTGGGCATGCCCGATGATGCGGGCGAGGACTGGGTTGCTGAAGCTTTGGGGCCAGATGTGTTCCCCGATGAAGTGCTGATCGCAATGCGGCCGGTCTTGCAGGATTGGGGGACGCAGGGTGCGTTGAAGATGCTGGACTCTATGGGACCGTGGTTGGCCGCATCGGCTGATAAGAGATTGCATCTGCTCAATGTTTTGGATGACGCATTTCACACCAAGCAGGGCACGCCGCGGGCGATGAAGAAGCCCACGCAGACCGAACCAAGAGTTCCTGAGTGGCAAGCGAACATTGCAGAGGCGGTCGCCTTTGCCAAAGAGCGCCAGACCCTGCTCGCTCTTGCCGAGTTTTTGACCCTAGCGCTTGAAATCGGGCGCAGTTTCGCTGCCGATTGGAGCAAGGCCAAAGCGCGCGAAGGTCTGCTCGATTTCGATGATCTGATCCAGCGTGCGGCCAAACTCCTTCAAGGCAAAGATGCGAGCGATTGGATCCGCTTCAAGCTGGATCGGCAGTTCAATCATATTCTGGTGGACGAGGCGCAGGATACAAATGCGGCGCAATGGAAAATATTCGACGCGTTGATTGATGACTTCTTTTCAGGCGAGGGCGCATCGGGCGATGCGACGCGCACAGTCTTTACCGTTGGTGATTACAAGCAGGCAATCTTCGGTTTTCAAGGCACGAGTCCGGAGAATTTCGAAGCAGCCAAGGGCAGGGTCGCCGATGCCATCCGTGCTCGCTCGCAAAACGCAGCCACCGCGCGGCGCGGCGAATTTCAGGGCGAGCTTGGCGATTACGAGCTGGGCCGCTCCTTCCGCACGTCCAAAACTGTGCTGGCATTGGTCGACCGGGTGATTGCCGGAATTGGGCCAAGCGCATTTGGTTTGAAAGATGCAGAGGTCGTGCATGATGGCGAGGATCGCCCGGGCCTTGTGACCTTGTGGAATCCGGTGCGCGATCAGCAAGATAAAGCTGACGATAGTGATGAGGAGGCCGAAGGCTGGCTTGCCCGCCACGACCGGCTGATGGCGGACAAAATCGCTGAGCAAGTGGCGCAATGGACGTTGGGAACGCAGCCATATGTGCTCGCGAAAGATGGCGCGCCGCGCAAAGCGACGCCGGGCGACATTATGGTGCTCGTGCGCAGTCGGAAGGAGCTGGCGGGATTGATCGTTGCTCGTCTGCACAAGAGGGGCGTGCCCGTGGCCGGTGTTGACCGGTTGAGGCTAGGCGCTCCGCTGGCGGTCAAGGATTTGATGGCCGCATTGCGCTTTGCTGCGCAGCCGCTCGATGATCTTGAGCTTGCAAATCTGCTCAGCAGCCCGCTCATTGGTTGGACGCAGGATGATCTCCTGAAATATGTCCCGCGCGAGAAGGGACAATCGTTGTGGCGTCATTTGCGCGACTTGGACGAGCCGCTGGTGACCGAGACACGCGCGAAGCTGCTCGATCTGCTCGGCCGTGCTGACTTTGATAATCCGGGCGTTCTGCTCAACTGGCTTTTGGTCGGCCCGTGGCAGGGGCGCGAGCGACTTGTCAGCCGTTTGGGGCATGAGGCGAACGATCCGATTGACGAGCTGCTCAACGCAGCGGACAGTTTTGAAGTCTCGCGCACGCCCAGCCTTGCTGCCTTCATCCAGTGGTTTGACATTGGCGAGGGCGAGCTGAAGCGCGATATGGGCGAGACGCCGGATCTGGTTCGGGTGATGACGGTGCATGGATCGAAGGGATTGGAAGCGCCGATCGTGATCCTTGCCGATGCCACCGGCGAACCGGGCAGTGTGGGCGAGTTGTCGCTCGATAATCCGGTGTCCGGTGGGATTGATACTGCGCCTATTCCACTCCCTGGACTAAAGAGCGAAGAGCGCGCAGGCCCCGTGGCTGAGGCCCATGAAGAGGCCAGCATTTCTGCGCTACAAGAGCATTGGCGCTTGCTCTATGTCGCGATGACACGCGCGCAAGAAGCGCTGTTTATCGGCGGTTCGCTCAGCCCGCGTATGAAGGACAAACCGCCGCCAGAAGACAGCTGGTATGCTCGGATTGAGCCGCAAATGGGCGATTTGGCGCTCGAAGATAACATTTGGGGCGGCAGACGCGAATGGGGAACAAGAGCCCAGCTGGATGGAGCTTCCCCGGCGCAACCTGCGGCACCGGCAATCATTCTACCCGATTGGGCCAAGCGCGCTGTGGGCGATGAACCGAAGCCCCCGCGTCCGCTTGCCCCGTCCAAGCTGGGCGGAGCTGATGATCTTGATCCGCCAACCCGCGGCCAGTTTTCGCCCGAGGCAGCGCGGCGGGGGGTGCTGATCCACGCTTTGCTTGAACGCTTGCCGGATATTGCGCCTGATCAGCGTGCAGACAGAGCCACCGCCTGGCTCGCGCAGTTTGCTAAGGATGTGGACGAGGCTGAGCGGACGGAAATGGCCCAGCATGCTTGCCAAGTGCTGGCGGAGGAGAGCTTCGCGGCTATCTTTGGTCAAGATGGTCTGGCCGAAGTGCCATTTTCCGCAGTGGTCGCAGGGCAGGTGGTGGCTGGAACCATCGACCGATTGTTGGTGGATGACGCAGGCGTGATGGTCCTCGACTACAAAACCGCGCGAAATCCGCCCGGCTCGCAGGAAGCGATTCCGGCAAGCACCTTGCGGCAAATGGCAGCCTATGTCGCAGCGATGGAGGTGATTTATCCCGGTAAACGAGTGCGTGCGGGCGTTTTGTACACGCAAACACCGCAACTGTTTGAACTGCCGCCAGAAATGCTCGCGCAGCACAAATCCGGCTTTTCCCCTGCGCAGTAAAGCTATGCGGGTGCAGACATTGTGAATTGCGCGTTTGTGCCTAGATTGAATGCAACAAATGAAATTGAGGAGAAATTCCCATGGCAACCGTCAACGTAACCGATAGCAGCTGGCAAGATGATGTTATCGCCTCTGAAAAGCCCGTTTTGGTCGATTTTTGGGCGGATTGGTGCGGGCCTTGCAAGATGATTGCACCTGCGCTTGAAGAGATCAGCGATGAGCTGGCCGATAGCGTCACCATCGCCAAGATGGACATTATGGAGAACCCGGATACGCCCGGCTCACTGGGTGTTCAGGGCATTCCCTATCTTGCGCTTTATAAGGGCGGCGAGAAAGTGGCAGAAATGACTGGTGCACGACCAAAAAGCCAATTGAAAGAATGGCTTGAAGGTGAATTGTAAGGTTGTGAATTAGGCGGAGTGGTAAATCTTACCCCGCCAACCTTTCCATAAATGCATCCCAGATCGCTGGCGATGATGCGCCGAGCAATCCGCCGCGATCCTGCTTGTTATGCTCATCCACGCGGTATGCGCTGCCATCCAATCGGCATGCTTTTCCGCCCGCTTCATTGAGCCACAATACGCCTGCCGCATGGTCCCACGGCAAAGTCCTTTTGAAGCTCGAAATATCATTCTCGCCCAATGCAAGGCGCGGATATTGTTCAGCCGCGCAGCGCGGAATATCGACCAAAGTGTAATGCGGGGCGAGCTTGGCATCGACCATCGCTGCCTGTTCCTCGGTCAAAAACATACGGCTGACGGCGGTAACGGGCGGCTCTTGCCCCGTTGTCCGCGCGGTGATTTTCTCGCCATTGATGAAAGCGCCTTCGCCGCGCCTTGTGTGGCACAGCCGCTGCTTCAAGGGATCATAGAGCCATCCGGCAATTGTCTCTCCGCCATCAGCCAGCGCAATGATGATCCCAAAGGTTTCCTTGCCCTCTGCATAATTGGCGGTGCCATCGATGGGATCGATAATCCAACAGGAACCGGAAAGCCGTTCCAGCACGCTCTTGTCAGCATGCACGGCTTCCTCGCCCACAACTGGCACATCGGGCGCAAGTTTGGTCAAAGCTTCGGTGAGAAACTCTTCCACTTCCTTGTCAGCAACGGTGACGGGATCATCCTCACCCTTCATCTCGACGTCGCCTTCGCGCAAATTTTGCCAACGCGGCAGGATTGAGCGTTCTGAAGCGAATTTCAGCAGATCAAGGATTTCGCCGTCGAGAGCGGACAGTGCGCTCATGACCGGTAATCCGCATTGATTGCGATGTAGCCGTGGGTGAGATCGCATGTCCAAACTGTCGCGCGTCCTGAGCCCAGGCCCATATCAATCACGAGGTCGATCATATCGCCCTTCAGATGCTCAGCAACTGGCGTCTCGTCATAGTCTTCAACGGGCAAGCCATCACGCGCAGCCCATATTCCGCCAAATCCGATGGAG
>CALLIO010000207.1 GCA_938009055.1 uncultured Altererythrobacter sp. | reverse complement strand
CCGCGACCCGCGCGCGACTGCGAAACGCGCCGAAGCCTATCTCAAATCATCTGGCATTGGTGACACGGTTTACGTTGGTCCAGAGCCAGAATTCTTCATGTTCGACGACGTGCGCTTCGAAGATGGTTATGCCGGATCAGGTTTTGCTATCGACGATGTTGAGCTGCCAACCAACACTGGCAAAGAATATGAGCACGGCAATATGGGCCACCGCCCGCGCGCAACCGGCGGCTACTTCCCCGTAGCTCCTGTCGACAGCGCAATGGACATTCGCGGCGAGATGGTTTCGACCATGGTCGAGATGGGCCTGCCGATGGACAAGCATCACCACGAAGTTGCCGCCGCGCAGCACGAGCTTGGCATTACCTTCAGCACACTGACGGAAACCGCTGATAACGTGCAGATTTACAAGTATGTAGTGCAGCAAGTCGCCCATGCTTATGGCAAGACAGCGACTTTCATGCCCAAGCCGATCAAGGAAGATAACGGCTCTGGAATGCACACCCACATGTCGATTTGGAAAGATGGCAAGCCGATCTTTGCTGGCGATGAATATGCCGGCCTGTCGGAAACCTGCCTTTACTACATCGGCGGTGTGATCAAGCACGCCAAGGCATGTAACGCCTTCACCAACCCTACCACAAATAGCTACAAGCGTTTGGTGCCTGGTTTTGAAGCGCCTGTGCTGCTCGCTTACTCGGCGCGCAACCGGTCTGCTTCGTGCCGTATTCCTTACGGTGCTGGCGAGAAAGCTAAGCGGGTTGAATTCCGCTTCCCTGATGCGCTTGCAAACCCTTACCTTTCCAAAGCAGCTCTGCTGATGGCGGGCCTCGACGGGATCGAAAACAAGATCCACCCCGGCGATGCGATGGATAAGAACCTCTATGATCTGCCACCAGCCGAACTTGCTGAAGTGCCAACCGTTTGCGGTTCGCTGCGCGAAGCGCTCGAAGCGCTGGAAGCTGACCATGAGTTCCTGCTCAAAGGCGATGTGTTCTCGAAAGACCAGATCGATGCCTATGCAGAGCTCAAGTGGGAAGAAGTCATGCGCACTGAAACCACGCCATGCGCGGTTGAGTATGACATGTACTATTCGAGCTAAGGTTATTCTTAGGCCAATCGAAAGAGGGCTCGGTCGAAAGATCGGGCCCTTTTTTGTGACCAGGTGCCCGACCCAATCAGCGCCCAAAGCCTTTTGCACTATACGGAATAGCCCTCAGCCCCGGCGGATTATCCTTTTGAATTCAGCAATTTTCCAGATCCCACGGCTCAACCTACTAACCCAAAATTAACTATAAGCCCCTAGCTCGACCCTAAGAGTTAGAGGAAAGACATATGTTGGGTCTGTATACGGCTGTCTCAGGACAAGAGGCAGCTTTCGTCGCTAAGGTCACAGAGGCCAGCGGCATCGACACCTTGTGGATGGTAATCGCCACCGCATTGGTCATGTTTATGCAAGGCGGCTTCCTGCTGCTTGAGGCCGGCTCGGTCCGATCCAAGAACACCATCAACGTCGCGCAAAAGAACGCCACAGACCTAGTCATCTCGGGCTGTATCTTCATGACATTGGGCGCCACAATCATGTTTGGCGCGGGCACAACTGGCCTGTTCGGTTTTGGCGGCTTTTCCTTCTCCGACACCCAGCATCAACCCATGTTGATCTATCAATTCGGTTTCTGCGCAGCGGCTGCCACTATCGTGTCTGGCGCGATTGCAGAACGGATGCGCTTTCACGCCTATATCTTCCTCGCCGCGATCATTGCAGCATTGGTCTATCCGATGTTTGGCCATCTGGTCTGGGGCAATGCCTTGATCGGAGGCAATCCCGCTTTCCTCGCCGACATAGGCTATTTGGACTATGCTGGCGGATCGGTTGTTCACGTTGTTGGCGGCGCAGCCGCGCTTGGCGCATGCTACTTCGTGGGACCACGGGTTGGCCGTTATGACGAGGATGGCAAAGTCATCCCAATGCCCGGCCACTCCAGCGTCTTGTCGCTGTTTGGCATGGTCTTGCTCGGTATTGCATGGGTCGGCTTTAATGCTGGCACGGCATCACCGTCCTCTCCCGCCTTTACCCAAATCGTCGTGAACACGGTGGTTGCGCTGTGCTTTGGCGGCTTGGCGGGGCTGGTGTACGATCTGCTGCGCGGATACAAAAGCACTCACCCCAAGACGACCTGCACAGGCGTGCTAGGCGGTCTCGTCGGCATTACGGCAGGGTGTGCTTATGTGAGTTTCGAAGGCGCAATGGTGATCGGCTTTGGCGCTGGCCTTGCTGCGACCATCGGCGCGAAATGCCTGCTTCACCACTTCCGGATCGACGACCCGGTGGACGCGATTGGAACGCATTTGGTTGCTGGAGCTGTCGGCACACTGATGATCCCACTGTTCATCAAGCCCGAATTCCTGACTATGGGCCGGATTGATCTGTTGTTTGTCCAAATCAGCGGCGTTGCAACGGCAATTGTCTGGGGCGCCGGTGCGACCATTCTTGCGCTCAAAGCATTCTCACTCTTCTCACCCATTCGCGTTACAGAGGAAGAAGAGAAAATTGGCCTCAACCTAGTTGAGCACAATGAGAATA
>CALLIO010000206.1 GCA_938009055.1 uncultured Altererythrobacter sp. | reverse complement strand
GGCCCATCGAAAGAAGAGATTGCTGCTGCATCTGCGATGAGCCCATCTGAGCAAAGCGATATGGCCGCCGGCATGGTTGAAAGCTTGGAAGGTAAGCTCAAAGCGAATCCCAAGAATGTCGATGGTTGGGTGATGCTGATGCGCAGCCGGATGGTTCAGGGCATGCCCAACAAGGCGAGCGCCGCGTTACGGGAAGCGATTGCCGCCAACCCTGCCGATGCTGACCGGCTCAAGACAGAGGCGGAGATTTTGGGCGTTCAATAGACGCCTAGGACCTATTGCGGCGGACTGGGGTCGTCTTTCGGCTTTTCTCGCAGTTCGGGCTCAATCGTAATGCGAATTTGCTGGAGCGAGAGGATCGCAATCCAGAAACCGATCACCGCCAGCGAGCTTGATCCCAGCACTGCGAATGCTGCGCCCTTCAACCCGTTCCAATCCATCGCGGTTTTAAGCAGCGCGAGCGCCAGCAATGTGGGAACAGCCCGCACAATAAAGGCTGTGCCAGCGCGTCCAGCAGATACCAACAGCGATTCCAAGCTTGCACCGATCAGCTCAACCGCGCCCGCGATCGAGAGAATGACCATCGCCCAGTAAAAGACGCCGAATTCCTCGCCTGCAATTGTCTCTAGGCCCCAGCGGCCAAAGAAGAGCGCGATCAGCACAGCCAGAACGCCGCCAATCAGCGCTATATTGGCCATCCGGCTGGCGATGATGCGGGCGTTATCCTTCGCATCAATCAATTCGGGATAGATCGCTTTGGAGACCGCTTGTGCAAGGGCGATCAGCGACTGACCCAATTGCGATGCGACCCGGAAACCCCCGGCAAAGGCCTCTCCACCAAAGGCACCGACCAGCAAGATCATCACTTGCTTGCCCGCAATATTCAGGCTGCCGCTCATGTTGGTTGACCAGACAAAGCGCCACGCATCCTTGTGCTTGGCGGGAATTTTGGTGAGGCTAATCTGTGAAAGATCGATTTTTTCCTCACGCGCGGCAACGAACCACAGCGCTGCCGCCACGGCCACTTCGGATGCGGCCCATGCAAGGATGAAGCCCGTGACCGTCGGCATGAAAAACCATGCCAAAATCGCGCCGCCAGCGCGGATGGCGGGCTGCACTGCTTCAGCCGCGGTGGCCTTGCCAAACTTGAACCGCAAGCGCAGCAAGCCGGTTGGTGTCGAGCGGATAGAGAGAAGTGAGATAATGCAATAACCAAAGGTCAGCCACAGCAAATCCTGCGGCAATGGCAGGATCACGCTCGCGCCCCAGGTTAGGATAGCGGCGAACACCGCGCCGCCTGCGACAGAAAGCATATCGAGCGCGATGGCAAAGCCCGTGGCTTCTCCCGGCCCTTCTTCCTCAGCGCCCCAACGGCCAATGAATTGCCAGGTCTGGAAGCTCGCTATGCCGGTTGCCACTTGCCCCAAAGCCACGATGATCGCGAAATAACCGAACCCCTCTAGTCCCAATGCGCGCGTGGCAAGGGCGAGGTAGACGAGGCTCAAAACGGCATTCACGCCGCGTCCGCCAAGAAGCCAGCCAATATTGGTGAAAAGGCGCGTCATTGCTTTTGGGCCTGCTCGCCGTTTAGGCCGAAGCGTCCGCCTCACGCTTTTTCAGCATGCGTTCGGTCACATCAAACGTGCGGAAATTGTCGACATCGATCGCATAATCACCCTTTGACATGACAATAGGCGTGACCTTGAAGCCAAACCGTTTGGAGACCTGACCAAAGATCATTTCCTTAGTGCCCCAGCCAAAATAGAAGCGGATCAAGTTCATCCAGCCAAATGCCTTGGCAATCCGGCGAGGGAATTTAACGAATTGTCCCCCTTCGCGCATGATTTCAGCTGCGCTCAACGCCTCAGATGATCCGATCCAATAGGTGTTACAATTGGAATAGCCGCCATCGGTGAATTCGTAGAACTTCTTTTGCCCTTCAGGATCGGCGGCCTGCACATCCTGTTTGCGCGCTAGAGCAGCGGCAGCACCCGCTTCTGCGGCCAAGGCTTTGGTGATGAACTCGCTATAACCTTCTGAGGTGACAAGGCAATTGTCCGCCGTGGTAATCATCACGGGGAATTGCGCACCTTCAGCGCCGGAAAAGACGCTGTCGACGATGTTGAACTTGCCCTCGTGAAAGGTCAGGCGACCTTCTTCCACCAACGGTTTGACGGTAGGCAGCTCAGCAATTTCATCGGGTTCATGTGCAACGATACGGATCGCATCGACATGTTCACATGCAGCGACTTCGCGGACCACCCGCTCGACCATTGGCACGCCAAGCACCGGCGCAACGCATTTTTGCGCAACATTCGCGCGCTCAGCCAAGGGGTCGAGCACACCCGAGCGCTTGCCTGCCATAATAAGAGCTGTGACTTTCATACGATTAACCACCTAGTCTGCTGAGCGCTTTTCGCAAGTCCCACGCCAAGCTTGCCAGCATGCCATTCCCTCTGCAATGCAAGATGAATGAGGGTTATTTTCAGCCGAAAAGGGTTCGATAGTGCAGCGGGCGGGGGTGCTTCGCCGGTTGTCGATGGGCGTGCGCTCAGCCTGCCGATCCCTGCTGGGGCCGCCTCGCAGACGCGCTATGGCGAGCTTGGAATGGCTGAATACGCGGCACAAGCGAGCCGGGGAAAGATTGGCGCAGATGATCTGTGCCATCACGATCCGATGTTCACCGATGATGGCATTTGCCTGTTCGGCCAGTGCGGCGCTGCGCAAACCCATCTCGAACGGCAAGGGGTGGGGGAAGGCGATGTGTTCCTCTTCTTTGGCCTGTTCCGAGCTGAGGATTCTGGCGAGCTGCATCATCGGTTCTTTGGCTATCAGCGCATCGAGTTGATCGTGCCGCTTGCGCATGGCGCGCCGGAATGGCTGATCGACCTTAAACACCCGCATGCCTTGGCTATGCATGCCAAGAACGATGTTATCTATGTCGGCAAGGGGCGCTGCAACGCGCCAGCCAGTGAAGCATTGCGCTTAACCGTGCCCGAAGGCCCGGCGAGTTTGTGGAAGCGCCCTGCATGGCTGCAACCGGGCGGGCTGAGCTATCATGATCGTCCTACGCGCTGGATTAGAGGTGGCCGGTTGCAAAGCGTAGCGCGCGGACAGGAATTTGTCGCCGATATTGGTCGCCGCACGGCGCCGCGCGATTGGCTTGCGGATATCATTGCAGAGATTGAGCGCGAATAATTCTCCGAAATAGTGTAACCGGTCCGCTAAGCCGTTCGAAAGGCAGGATATGAGCACAAATTCTGCACAAATGCTGATCGTCTACAATGCGGATAGCGGCGCGGTGAACGCCGTGCTGCATGCGCTGCACAAAGCGTTAAAGCCGGAAACCTATCCCTGCTCGCTATGCGCGCTGACATATGGAACCGTGTCAATGCACGGCCAGTGGAAGCGGTTTTTGGATACGCTCCCGCTCAAGATTGTCTTTCATCACAAGGATGATTTTGCCGAGGCTTATCCAGGCAAGCAGCCGGATCTACCGGCGATATTGGTCACGCGCGGTGACGGCGCGCCGCAAATGCTTGTCCCTGCGCAAGAACTGGATGCGCTGGCCTCGCTGGATGGGCTGATCCAGTCTGTCGAGGATCGGCTGACACGGCATTTCGGGTCAAAAATGCTTGCTGCCTAAGCGTTCCTATTCGCAGCGTTTAAGCTCGAAAGGATCATAGCCCGCGCCCGCTGGCGCATCCGACTGAGTCATCCCCGCGCCATCCTTTATTAGGGTGAAGACCCGCGTTGTTTCCCAAGTTTCGCCTTCGCCTTCCATCGCCAGGGTGACCGAAACGGTTTGCTCGTCGACTGTGGTGACCGCCTCGACCGTGCCGAGCGATTCATAGAAGATCACCATTTGCGGCTTCACCTCAACCCGCAGGTCGCTTTCAGGTGCGCAGCTGCCCTCGACGTAATCCCACACCCCGTGAAAGGCTGCGGGGATTGTGGCGGTGTCATCGGAACTGGCGGTGGCATTGCCTGTTGTCTCGTCAGCGCCAGCAGTTTCGCCAGAGGCTTCGGCTGCGTTTTCAGCGTCTTCGGCAGGAGTGTCAGACTGGCTGCATGCACCCAATAGCAGCGCGCCGATCGTGGCCAAAACAATATGCTTCTTCACAATCGCCTCCTATTTTTGTGTGCTTGATCGCGCGATGAGTTCCACCGGAGCGAGATTGGCGTTCTTGTCAGCATCATCGCCGCCCAGAACCTGCGCGACCAATAGCCGCCCAGCTTCCTCTAGATCGGGTTTGATCGTGGTAAGCGGCGGGTTTGAGTGTTTTGTCTCGGCAATTCCGTCATAGCCCATGATGCCGACATCTGCTGGAACAGATATGCCGCGTTCTTGCAGAGCCTCCAAAGCGCCAAGCGCAATTCGGTCGCAAGCCGCGAAAATCGCGTCATATTCAGTTCTTTCAGCCTCTAGCAAAGCAATCGCCTCGCGACCCTGCTCGATTCTGTTGGCAGAGTGCATGTCGCGCATCACAATCGCTTCGCCACCATGGGCTTTGAGGCCATCGACAAACCCTTCGTAGCGTTCGTGAAACTGGCGTTGGGCTGTATCAATTGGCCCCAGAAAAACCGGCTTGCGATAGCCCGATGACCACAAATGATCAGCCGCGATCCTGCCCCCTTGCTGGTTGTCCGAACGCACAGAGCGCACTTCGTCATAGGGAAGCCCCCAGCAAATCGCGCGATCATCTTCGTCTAGCAAAGTGCGAAAATGCGACCATCCTTCGGGGTTTTGGGTGGTGCCCAAAACGATCATCGCATCGGCATCGCGCTGTTCGACATAGCGGCCATAAAACTCGTCTTCATTGGATTGGAAGGACACGAGCGTTTCATAACCCTTCTCCGAAGCCGCGCGGCACACACTGCCCAGCAAGGCATAAGCAAAGGGGTTTACCTCGCGCGCGCCATCCTGAGCGCGTGTGATAACCACCACTGCGACAACGCCGGTATGGCCGCTGCGAAGGCGCGATGCGCGCTTATCGGGCAGATAGTCCAGCGCTTTGGCCGCATCGAGAACGCGGGTGCGTGTGGGTTCGGAAATCCGGGTCGAGCCGGTAAACACGCGGCTGACCGTCGATTGGCTGACCCCCGCCTTTTCGGCGACATCCCATGCTGTGCTTTTGCGCGAGGTTTGCGCCATCAGACATCCATCCTCTTGCTTCGCCGCAACCGATATTGGGCGAGCCTGCGCATAATATGCACAAATTGGCGCTTTCCCGCAATGCTCTTAATGAGCGTGGGCCAGTAGATTAGAACGAGGGCCGCCTAGCGCGGCGGCATGCGGATCGCGCCATCCAAGCGGAACTGGTGCCCATTTATGTATGTGTTGCTGGCAATTTCGACGATCAGCGAAGCAAATTCTTCCGGTTCGCCCAAGCGTTTGGGGAAGGGCACAGAGGCGTTGAGCTGATCCCAAACAGCCCGGTTGCGCTCTTTCATTCCTCTAAACAGCGGCGTGTTGAAGATACCCGGCATTACCGAATTCACCCGGATGCCCAAATCCATCAGCTCGCGTGCCATTGGCAGCACCAGCCCGTTTACGCCCGCCTTGCAAGAACCATAGATGATCTGTCCGATCTGACCATCTTCCGCCGCGACCGAGGCGGTCAGGGTGATCGAGCCGCGCTCGCCATCATCATTGAGCGGATCAGCATTGGCCATTCCAAGCGCCGAGATTGAGGCGACACGGTAGCTCGCCACCAGAATGCCTTCTGCGCCAAAAGCGTAATCTTCGGTCGGAAGGCGTTTGTAGGCGCCCTTTTCCTTGTCCCAGCCGATTGTCTTGCCGCGCCGCGATGCCATTGCGCAATGCACGGTTGCGCGTTCCTGCCCATTGGCGGCGCGCGCGGCTTCAAAGCCATCGAGGACGGATTGCTCGTCCATAATATCGACATGGTGGAAGGTGCCGCCAATCGCCTTGGCATGGGCCTCGCCGTCTTCGTCATTGATGTCGAAGATCGCGACTTTGCATCCTGCATCTGCCAATGCTTGCGCGCTTGCCCGGCCTAAACCCGATGCGCCGCCGGTTACCACCGCTGCCATTCCGCTTTCCAATTTCATAGTCGATTCCCTCTCAAATAGTTGAGGTAGCTTTTGGCGTGCATGGGAGGGGCTTGCAAGCTAAGCAAATTGCCATGGAGTCGTTTCTGTTCTGCCTGATCGCCGTTTTTGCGCTTTCCATCGGCGCGCGCGACCAGCTGATGATGGCGCGCATGTCGGAAAGCTCTGGCGGGGCAGGATCGCTCATCATCATCGGTGTAATCGTGTGCGCCTTGTCAGCGGCAGCCATGGCTTTTGCCGGATCGGGTATCGCAGCCCTTTTGCCGGTTCGTGCGCAGCACATGCTGATCGCCTTTGCGCTGATTGCGGCGGCGATTGAGCTGGCTTGGCCGGTGAAGATGAAAAAGGCGGATGAACCCACGCAATCGCTCGGCGCATTTGGAATTGTGCTTGCCGCTGCTCAAGTGCGCGATGCGGCGCGCTTTGCTGTCTTCGCCTTTGCCGCCGGTGCGACAATGGCACCGGTCGCCGGTTTGGGCGGTGCGCTTGGCGGCGCGGCGGCGCTGGCATTAGCGTGGACAATGGGCGCAGAGCTGGAACAATGGCCGCTGAAGATGATCCGCAGACTGCTGGCGATTGCCGCGCTTATCGGCGGCGTTTTGATCGGTCTTTCCGCTCGTCAACTGATCTGACGATTGAGTTTATCGATCAAGCTGATCGGAGAGAATTGATTTAAGTTCTCGGCTTTGCACCCATCTTGGATGTGTCACACACAAGAAGGAGTGCCTCATGACGACCACAACAAACAATGCCAAAGCTGCCCTCGTGAGTGAGCTCAACGGCTTGCTGGCGGATCACTTTGCGCTCTTCATCAAAACCAAGAATTTCCACTGGCATGTGGCCGGGCCGCGTTTCCGCGACTTGCACTTGCTGTTCGATGAGCATGCCATCGAAATCCGCGACCAGATCGATCTCATCGGCGAACGTGTGCGCAAGCTCGATGCAGCGACGCTGACCTCTGTCGGCTCGATTGCAGGGCAAACGCAAGTCATGGATCAAGACGATAGCGATCTAAGCGCCGAGGCGATGGTGACCGAATTGCGCGATGACAACGCCAAGCTGGTCGCACGCCTGAAAGGCATGAAGGAACTGGCAGAGAATGCCGGTGACAATGCCACCGACGGCTTGCTCGACGATTGGACTGACATGGCCGAACAGCGCGTGTGGTTCCTGACCCAAACGCTGAA
>CALLIO010000205.1 GCA_938009055.1 uncultured Altererythrobacter sp. | reverse complement strand
CCACCCGCCGGTTGGCGCGCCCGCTTCCATCAAATTCTGATAGGTGCGCGCTCCATTGGCAGAGGCGATGGCGCGATGTTGCTGGACCGGATGGGCGGAGAAATAGAAGCCGAAATTCTCGCGCTCCTGCGCCATGCGCTCCGCACGCGTCCACTCATCCACCGGCTGCAAACGCAGCTCCTGCGCTGGCGCATCCTCTCCGCCGAACAGTCCCGCCTGCCCACTTGAACGTTCGCGCTCTGCCGCATCGGCAATGCCCAGCAAAAGATCAGCATTGCCAATGATCGCGGCGCGATTGGGTTCAAGCCCGTCAAGCGCGCCAGCGGCAGCAAGCCCTTCCAATTGGCGGCGGTTCATCGAGCCGGGGGGAAGCCGTTCGAACAAATCTTCCAAGTCTTCAAACGCACCGCTGCCCTCGCGCTCTTCCACGATGGCATCCATCGCCTTCTCGCCAACATTGCGAATGCCTGCCAGCGCATAACGCACGCCATAACCATTGTCGGTCTGCTCGACCGTAAAGCGCGCTTCGGATGCGTTGATATCGGGCGGCAGAACTTCGACGCCGATATTGCCGTCGGGGCCGGTCTCTTTCGGGTAACGCCGCGCATCATCGACAAAGACGGTGAGTTTTTCCGATTGGTGCATATCGAAGCACATGGAGGCTGCGTAAAACTCTTCGGGGTAATGCGCTTTCAGCCATGCGGTTTGATAGGCGAGCAAAGCATAGGCAGCAGCATGCGATTTGTTGAAGCCGTAGCCTGCGAATTTGTCGATCAAGTCGAACAACTCGTTGGCTTGCTTAGGCTCAATGTCCGAATGTTCTTTACAGCCATCGACAAAGCGGGTGCGCTGCGCATCCATCTCTGCTTGCACCTTCTTACCCATCGCGCGGCGGAGCAAATCCGCATCGCCCAGCGAGTATCCGGCCAAGATTTGCGCGGCCTGCATCACTTGTTCCTGATAGACAAAGATGCCGTACGTTTCGGCCAGAATACCCTCAAGCTTGGGATGCGGATATTCGATCTCCACCTCGCCATTCTTACGCTTGCCGAACAAGGGAATGTTGTCCATCGGGCCGGGCCGATAGAGCGAGACGAGCGCGATAATATCGCCAAAATTGGTTGGTTTCACCGCCGACAGCGTGCGCCGCATTCCGTCCGATTCCAATTGGAAGACGCCGACCGTATTGCCCGATTGCAGCAGATCATAAACCGCCGGATCATCCCATTCGAGCCCGCCCAGATCGAGCGTGATCCCCCGCCTGTCAAGCAGGTCCACCGCTTTGCGCAGAACCGACAGCGTCTTGAGACCAAGAAAGTCGAACTTCACCAACCCGCTCGACTCAACATGCTTCATATCGAACTGAGTCACTGGCATGTCCGAACGCGGATCGCGGTAGAGCGGCACCAGTTGCGCAAGCGGACGGTCGCCAATCACAACGCCCGCGGCGTGAGTGGACGAGTTGCGCGGCAGCCCCTCTAGCTGCATCGCCAGATCGACGAGGCGCTTTACCTCATTGTCATTGGTGTATTCGCGCTTAAAATCAGCCGCTCCATTGAGCGCGCGCGGCAAAGTCCACGGATCGGTCGGATGGTTAGGCACCATTTTGCAAAGCCTGTCGACATGGCCATAGCTCATCTGCAAAATCCGCCCGCAATCGCGCAAAACGGCGCGCGCTTTCAGCTTACCGAATGTGATGATCTGAGCGACGTGATCTTCGCCATATTTCTGCTGCACATAGCGGATGACTTCGCCGCGCCGCGTCTCGCAAAAGTCGATATCAAAGTCAGGCATTGAAACACGTTCGGGGTTCAAGAACCGCTCGAAAAGCAGGCCCAGCTTGATCGGATCAAGGTCGGTGATGGTGAGCGCCCAAGCGACAATCGAACCCGCACCCGAACCGCGCCCTGGCCCCACCGGAATGCCCTGATCCTTGGCCCATTGGATAAAGTCGGCAACAATCAGGAAATAGCCGGGAAAGCCCATGCCAATGATGATCTCTACTTCGAAATCGAGCCGGTCGAAATATTCCTTGCGCTCTTCCTCGGACATCTCGCCATAAGGTTCGAGCCGCTTTTCCAGACCCTTGCGTGCATCCTCTGCCAGCGCTTTGGCCTCGCCCTCTAGATCACCGGCGAGACTGGGCAAGATCGGATCGCGATTGGGCGGCGCATAGGCACAGCGCTGAGCAATGACGAGAGAGTTTGCGGTTGCCTCAGGCAAATCGGCAAAGGCCTCTTCCATCATCGGTGCGGATTTGACGAAGCTCTGCCGGTTCGAACGCGCGCGATCCTCCGCCTCGATATGGGTCGAGCCGGCAATGCATAGCAACGCGTCATGCGCCTTGTGGAAATGCGGTTCGTCAAATTGCGCAGGATTAGTCGCCACCAGCGGCAGATCACGCTCGTAAGCAAGGTCGATCAGGGCCGCATCTGCTCCGTCTGCGACCGGATCGCCATTGCGCGCCAGCTCGACATAAAGCCTTTGGGGGAAGAGTGATTGCAAGCGGTCACACACAGCGGCGGCGTGATCGGCCTGCCCCTCCGCCAAAAGCCGGGTAAGTGCTCCCTCGCCCGCGCCGGTTAGCGCGATGAGACCTTGGGTAGATCCCTCAAGATCACCCCAAGATACATGCGGATCGCGTTCCAACGGACGTTCCAGATGCGCTTTGGAGACAAGGTGGCAAAGGTTGTCATAACCCGCCTCATCCTGCGCAAAGAGCGGAAGGTAATCGACTGGCGGCGTCTCCTCACCCTCTCTCGAATCACGCACAACGCCCAGCAATGTGCCGATGATCGGCTGAATGCCCTCGCCCAAACAGGCCTTGGCGAACATCACCGCGCCATAAAGCCCATTGCGGTCACAAATCGCGATGGCGGGAAAGCCGCGCTCTTTCGCTAACTTTGCAATCGCTTTGGGATCAATCGCCCCTTCGAGCATCGAATAAGACGAAAGAACGCGCAAGGGAACGAATGGTGCAAAAGGCATTGACAGACGCTACGCCTCCCTCAGCATCATTCAAGCTTGTGCGCGCAGCTCTTGGGGAAAAACTGGGGGCAAGCTAAGATAAACCTTGGGAGATACCAGATGGCCGACATGATCGAGGTTCAAAACGTCAACACACCGGGCAAAGTAACGCGGGTCAACGCGGCAAAATATGCCGATATGCAGGGCGCGATGGTAAAAGCGCTGCCTAAAGCGGCCCCGGGCCTAACTCAGGTTCAAATTCGCGAAGCGGTAAAGCCGCATCTCAACGAAGAGCTCTTCCCAGCAGGCAAGACTAGCGGCTGGTGGGCCAAGACCGTGCAGCTTGATCTCGAGGCGAAAGGACGGCTGGTGCGCGAGCAGACCAAGCCACTGCGCTGGCACTGGGCCTAACGCGGCTCCCTAGAGCAATCTCTCGATATGCTTGGCGATCGCTTCGGGCTTATCTTGCGGGCCAAAGCGTTTCACCACTTCGCCTTCGCGATTGATCAGGAATTTGGTGAAGTTCCATTTGATGCCGGTTGAGCCCATCAGGCCCTTCGCCTCGCCCTTCATCCAGTCATAGAGCGGTGAGGCATCGGGGCCGTTCACGTCGATCTTGGCCATCAGGGGAAAAGTGACGCCAAAGTTGACTTTGCAAAATTCGGCAATCTCATCCGCATTGCCCGGTTCCTGAGCGCCGAATTGATTGCAGGGAAAGCCGAGGACTTCGAAATCCTTGTCTTTGAACTGCTGAAAGACCGCCTCAAGCCCATCATATTGCGGGGTAAAGCCGCATTTGCTCGCCGTGTTGACTACAAGCAGAACTGTACCCTTTTTCGAGGACAGATCGAGCTCTTCGCCGCGATTGGTGGTGACAGTGAAATCAGCAATAGTGGTCATTCCAATACTCCCTCATGCAAGCGCACGACCCGGTCCATCCGGCTTGCAAGCCGTTCATTATGGGTGGCGACCAAGGCCGCGCTGCCCTCGCCGCGCACCAGCTCCAGGAATTGGCCGAGCACGCGGTCTGCCGTTGTTTCGTCGAGATTGCCGGTTGGCTCATCAGCCAAAACCAGTGTCGGGCGATTGGCCAAAGCGCGTGCTACCGCAACGCGCTGCTGCTCGCCGCCAGAAAGCTGGCTTGGACGATGGGTTAGCCGGTGGCCTAGCCCCAGCGCAGTGAGCAGGCTTTCTGCACGCGAATCAGCCTCGTCGCGGTCAACGCCAGCAACCATTTGCGGCATCACCACATTCTCGGTCGCGGTAAAATCGGGCAGCAGATGGTGGAATTGATAGACAAAGCCCATGTGATCGCGGCGCAATTGTGTGCGTCCATCAGCGGGCAGATTGCTTGCTTCGGTGCCAGCAATCGCAATCGATCCGGTAAAGCCGCCCTCTAGCAGACCAACCGCTTGCAACATGGTCGATTTGCCCGAGCCGGATGGGCCAAGCAGCGCAACAATCTCGCCCGGCTTGATCTCAAGATCAACGCCGCGCAGCACGTCAATGCGCTCGCCGCCCTGCTCGAAACTGCGTTCAACGCCGTTAAGTTTGACCACTGTATCATTCATAGCGCAGCACCTGCACCGGATCGGTATTCGCCGCTTTGAAAGCCGGATAAAGCGTGGCGAGGAAGCTTAGGACGAGCGCGAGAGCAACGATCCCTGCCACTTCCCAAGGGTCCGTGCGCGACGGCAAGGTCGAAAGGAAACGCACCTCGGGGTCCCACAATTCCTGCCCTGTGACAAAGGCTATCGCGCTGACAATCGGCTCACGGAAATAGAGAATCACAAAGCCCAGCCCCAAACCTGCCAAGGTGCCGAGCGCACCCACGCTAAAGCCGGTCGTCACAAATATCTTGAGGATAGAGCGCCGCGTCGCCCCCATTGTACGCATGATGGCAATATCGCGGGTCTTGGCGCGCACCATCATCACTAGACTAGAAAGGATATTAAAAGCGGCGACCAACACCATGATCGAAAGCGCAAAGAACATCGCAACGCGTTCGACCTGAATGGCTTCGAACAAGGCCGAATTGATCGTCTTCCAATCGGATACCACAGCCTTGCCCACGACGGCTTGCTGGATCGGTTCGACAATCTCGCCCACTTGGTCCGGATCTTCGACCGTCACTTCGATCATGCCAACAGTGTCACCGATCAGCAAAAGCGTCTGCGCATCCTGCATCGGCATAACGACAAAGGCTTGGTCGTAATCATAAACGCCCACTTCGAAGATCGCTGCAACGCGATAGCCAATCTGGCGCGGCACCGTGCCGAAAGGGGTCGTGCGCCCCTGCGGATTGATGATGGTGATTGTATCGCCCACCTTCGCGCCGATATTTTGCGCCAAACGCACACCAATCGCGACATTGCTTTCGCCCGCGCGAAGCTCGCTCATATTGCCGAAGACGACCTTGTCAGCCAGCCCGGCGATATCGTCAGGCGTGTTGCCGCGGACAAGGATTGCTTCCACCCGGCCATTAAAGCTAGTGAGCAGCGGCTGTTCGATTAGCGGGCTGGCATCAACCACGCCATCGGTCGAGCGAACTTCTTCCAGGATATTTTCCCAATCATCCAGCTTGCCGCCATAGGCCTGCACAATCGCATGGCCATTAAGGCCCACAATCTTGTCGAGCAGCTCGCCGCGAAAACCGTTCATCACGCTCATCACGACCACCAGCATGGCGACAGAGAGCATGACCACGCCAACGCTGATCCCGGCGACAAGCGCGATAAAACGCTCGCCTTTGCCCGGAAGCAAATAGCGCTTGGCGATCATCCATTCAAAAGCGGAAAGCAGCAAAACGAGGGTTTCTTGTGCTGTTGGTGATGAACCCGCGATGTAGGGCGCGCGAGGCGCTGGCGCAATCACTCGTTACATCCCAATTGTGGATCGAGCGGTGAAGCGCTCAATCACCTCTTGTAATTGAAGTGCAACATGGCCATTGACCATGCCTTCCTATCGTCATGCACCAGCAGGCAGGTTCGGCCATGAATGTGACCCACCCTCTTCTCGATATTAATGGCGATAAGCTCCGCGAAGAATGCGGCGTTTTCGGCGCCATCCATGCCTCTGACGCGGCAGCGGCAACGGCGCTTGGCCTGCACGCTCTGCAACATCGCGGGCAAGAAGCCGCCGGCATTACCGCTTTTGATGGCAAGGAATTCTATTCGCGGCGCGGACAAGGCCATGTGGCCGAGAATTTCTCTTCCCAAGAAGCGATCGGCGAGCTGCCCGGATTTATGGCGGC
>CALLIO010000204.1 GCA_938009055.1 uncultured Altererythrobacter sp. | reverse complement strand
TCCATCACGAAAGCACTGACAGCCTGCCAGAAGACGGCGCGTTGCTGGTCGTTGCCAATGAATTCTTCGATGCGCTGGCGATCCACCAATTGGTGAAGACGGCGAACGGCTGGCGCGAGCGGATGATCGGATTGGACGGCGAGACATTTGCCTTCGTTTCTGGCGACAGGCCGATGGATGATGCGGTGCCCGCCCAGTGGCGCGAGGCGGAAGAAGGCACTTTGATCGAAACTTGTCCGGCAGCAGCGGCAATCATGTCGGACTTGGCCGACCGGCTGGTGGCGCAAGGCGGCGCGGGGCTTGTCTTTGACTATGGCTTTGCAAAGCTGGAGGCAGGATCGACTTTCCAAGCAATTGCCGGTCACAAAAAAGTCGACCCGCTTAGCGCGCCGGGCGAAGCGGATTTAACGGCGCATGTCGACTTCGCAGCGCTTGGCGATGTGGCGCAAAGGCAGGGCGCGCGTGCATCAGCCATAACCACGCAGGGTGCTTGGCTCAGAGCGATGGGAATTGATCTGCGCGCGCAAAGCTTGGCCAAGGCTGCGCCTGACAAGGCCGAGAAAATCGCGCGTCAGCATGCGCGGCTGGTCGCGCCGGAACAGATGGGCCAATTGTTCAAAGTGCTCAGCATACGCTCACCCGACTGGCCCGATGGGGCAGGGTCTTAAAGACCGATCCTTTCGGCCAACTGCGTAGCTGCATCTTCTGGACTGAGCTTCGCATCATCCTCGCGGTCGACGGCAAAATTCGCCTCGCGCATGGCTTCGACACTGATTGCGCCCACTAGCGGCTGCAATGCAGCAACCAGTGCTTCATCCTTGGCGCTTTCAGGGCTGATCATCACCAAAGCATCATAGCTCGGCAGCGCTTCTTCGGGATCGGCAAGCACCACCAGATTGTCCCCCGCAATCCGCCCATCAGAAGTGTAAGCGCTGATGACATCGGCCTCGCCCGATTTCAGCGCATTATACATAAAGGTCGGGGCAAAATTGCGGGTCGCCTCGAAGCGGAAAGCATAGGCATCGCGCACGGCTATCCATTCGGGGCGCTCGAAGAATTCCGGATCGCCGCCCACAGTCAATTGCGGAGCGGCGCGGGCCAAATCCTCCAGCGTTTCAAGGCCAAGCTCGTCGGCTCGATCTTTGCGCAAGGCAAAGGCATAGGCATTTTCAAAGCCCAAGCGGCCCAGCACCAGCGCGCCCGATCTTTCTGCTTCCCAACGGACAATCTCGGCATACATCGCCTCGCGTCCAGGATTGTCGGTGCGTTTCAGCTGATTGGTCCAGATCGTGCCCGTGTAGTCAATCGAAATATCGAGCGCATTGGTGGTGAGCGCATTGTGGACGACTGCGCTGCCCAATCCATCGCGATATTCAACTGCGTAGCCTGCTTTCTCCAGCTGGCTTCCGATCAGTCGGGCAAGGATATATTGCTCAGAAAATTGCTTCGCGCCGATAACGATGCGCTCTTCTTTGCTGCCGCCAAATTGCACGAAAAGCGCTGTGCCAATTCCGGCCGCGACAATTGCCAGCCCGCCAAGACTGAGCGCGGGTTTGCGCCCAAGCATTCCGCGCTCGATCAATCCCAGCAGTGCATCGGTCGTCAAAGCCAAGGCAGCTGAGGCAGCGCAGCCTGCTAGCACCAAGATCCAGTTTTGCGTCTGCAATCCGGCAAAGATCGGATCGCCCAAGCTTGGCTGGCCGATGGTTGTGGCCAGCGTTGCTGCGCCAATCGTCCACACCGCAGCCGTTCGGATGCCTGCCATGATGAAGGGGGCAGACAAAGGCGCTTCGACCAGCCGCAATTTCTGCGCAGAGGTCATGCCAACGCCGTCTGCGGCTTCCAAAACGCCGGGGTCAAGATTGGCCTGCGCTGTGATCGCGTTCCTTAAGATCGGCAGCAAAGCGTAGAGCGCCAGCGCAAGCAATGCGGGCAGAAAGCCAAGCGTCGGCAGCCCTTCGCCAAAGACCGCGCGCAGGCTGAGCAGGATCGGAAAGAACAAAGCGAGCAGCGCCAAAGCGGGAATGGTCTGCACCAGATTGGCAAAGCCCAAGGCTACTTTTGCAACGCTTGGGGAGCGATTGGCCCAAACCGCCAGCGGCAATGCGACAAGGATGCCCAAAGCAATCGCGCTGGCAGACAGCAGCACATGGGCCGCTAGCTGATCGCCCAGCCCCAGCAATGCCTCCCAAAAGCCGCTCATGCCCTCATGGCCTTCTCGATTTGTGCCAGTTTCGCGGCTTGCTCGCGCGGCACCGCGACGAGGCTTTGCGCGATCTTACCGCCCTTGCCCGCAAGCAGGGCAGCGGGTGTCTCGTCAGCGACAATCGCGCCCGCATCCATAACGAGAACACGGTCAGCGAGCAGCAAAGCTTCGGCCATATCGTGCGTGACCATAATGGTCGTGAGGCCAAGGTCGTGGTGCAATGCCCGCACGCGCTCGCCCAAGGCATCGCGGGTGATCGGATCAAGCGCGCCAAACGGTTCGTCCATCAGCAAGAGCTGCGGCGAATTGGCCAAAGCGCGCGCCACGCCAACACGCTGGCGCTGTCCGCCTGAAAGCTCATCTGGCATCCGGCCTGCCATTTCGGTTTCAAGCTCGACCAATTGCAAGAGTTCAGCAACACGAGCCGCGCTCAAATGCTCGCCATGAAGGCGCGGTCCAATGGCAATATTCTCGGCCACATTCATATGCGGGAAGAGGCCGATCCCTTGGAAAACATAGCCAATCCGGCGGCGCAACTGCGGCGGGGCACGCGCGCTGACATCCTCACCACCCACCAAAACCCGGCCAGCGCTTGGCTCGACCAGCGCATTGACCATTTTGAGAAGCGTGGATTTGCCGGACCCCGAAGCGCCCACAAGCGCCACAAAGCTGCCCGTGGCTATCGCGCAATCGACCGATCCCACTGCCGCCACATCGCCATATCGCCTGCCGCATTGCTCGAATGCGACCATGGCTTCTTGCGGAGGCGTTGGCTGTGCCGCGATTGGCCTAGCCCTCTTCAGCTGGCGCTATATAAGTCACTTGGCGAAGTTCGATCGTCTTGCCCGCATCGCTGGTGACTTGCATCATTGCATCACCGCCAACCATGCCGATTTCCCAGCATTCGCCGATCCGGTCCTCTGCTTCAGGCGTAAAGCACAATTGCCCGTCCTTGCGCTCTTCCCAAGAGCCCGATTGAAGAGCCTCGCCATTTTTGAAGTCGCGATAGGTTCCATCGGCATCGAACATGGTGGTGTAGACCGCGCCATCTTCGCCCAATACGCGCCAGCCGGTTTGCGCCATGGCGGGCATGGCAACGGCAGAAAACTCCTCGCCCTGTTCACCTTCGGTAGAGGGGGCATCGCTCGCCGCGGCCT
Organism: uncultured Altererythrobacter sp.; assembly: GCA_938009055.1. Lineage (GTDB taxonomy): Bacteria > Pseudomonadota > Alphaproteobacteria > Sphingomonadales > Sphingomonadaceae > Erythrobacter. Next base: position 1,229 of record CALLIO010000204.1, on the reverse strand, counting down.
CTTGCTCGGTTGAGGCGGCCTGCTCCCCAGCTTGCGGCGCGCAGGCAGCGCCAAGGCCAGCCAAGCCAAGGGCAAGCATTGCAGCGAAGGGAAGTGGTATCTGTGCCATATGGCAATCGTGCTTAGGCGTCAGCGCGCGCCGAGCCAAGCCCGTGTTTTGTTGCGAAGGGGCTCCGTAATGCCTCTTTAGTTGTCGCCAGAGGCAAGCAGCGAGGATTTGGGCAGGCTGATCGCGATGCCAAGTCCGCTCTCATCCCATGCATAGTCAATCGAACCTCGCAATTGATTGGCAACGGCCATTTGCACCAAACGCGTGCCGAAACCTTGTGCATCGGGCTGGGAAACAGGTGGTCCGCCGCGCTCGCTCCATTGGATTTGCACCGCATCACCTTCGGCAGAGATAGCAATATGGATCCGGCCTTTGGGGGAGGATAGCGCACCGTATTTGGCTGAATTCACACCCAGCTCATGAAACACAAGAGCAAGCGGCGTTGCGGCCGCCGCTTCGAATTCGACGCTGTCGCCCGTGATAGTGACTGTGCTGGCTTCACGCTGATTGTAAGGCTCCATCAGCAATTCGAGCAATTCGGCCAATTGCTCACCTTCTTCTATCCGGAAAGGTCGGGCAAATTCCTGCGCCCGTCCGAGCGACAAAATCGTCTCGTTCAATTCGCTGGCGAAGGTTTCCAGCTCGCCGCGCCCACGCGAGCGCAGGCTGACAAGGCTGGTAATGACGGCGAAGATATTCTTGATCCGGTGCGACAATTCGCGCGCCAGCAGATCGCGGCCTTCCGACATGCGGTGTTTGTCATCAATATCGGTGATCGTGCCAAACCAGCGCGCGCGCTCAGGGTCAGGCATTGAAGGCACTGCGCGTGACAGCACCCAGCGATAGCTGCCATCAGCCTGTTTGAGCCGCCATTCATCCTCGAAACTTTTTGCCAGCTTTATGGATTCGACGAATTTCATCCGTGAAGGTTCATAATCATCGGGGTGAATATAGTCCCGCCAATCCTCGATCGTTATGGGCGTGGGCCCGCCGGTCACTTGTTTCCAGCGCGCATTGAAATATTCAAATATTGGGAAACTGGTTGCACCCCAAGCGATATCGGGAATGCTGTCGATTATCCAACGTTCGTGAGATACGCCCTGGCATGAATTGAAGAATGACGATGATTGATCGTTTTCTTGATTCCCAGATTCATTAGGTCGCTTATTCAGCAATAGAT
>CALLIO010000203.1 GCA_938009055.1 uncultured Altererythrobacter sp. | reverse complement strand
GGCATCGGCGTGCCGGGCAATATCGAGGAATGCGACTTCGGCGATTGGCAGCGCTGCTTTGACATCAACGTCAATTCGATCTTCCACGGCTGCCAAAAAGCGCTTCCGCTAATGCGCGACCATGCGCCCGGTTCGATCGTCAATATCTCAAGCATTGCAGGCCTGATCGCGAGCGACACCATGCCTGCCTACAACGCCTCAAAAGCGAGCGTTTGGATGCTGTCGAAATCCATCGCTCTGCACTGTGCGAAAAAGAATATGCAGATCCGCTGCAATTCCGTGCATCCAACCTTTGTCGATACGCCCATTCTTGATGGCACGGCCAAAGCGCACCAATTGGACAAGGATGTGTTGATGGAGAAGCTTGCGCGGCAAATTCCGCTGCGTTTTGTGGGCGAACCCAATGATATCGCCAATGCGGTGCTCTATCTGGCTTCTGACGAAAGCCGGTTCATGACCGGCGCGGAGCTTAAGCTCGATGGCGGTATTTCCGCAATGTAGGCCAAAAGAGAGGGGCCGCGCTCGATAGCTGGGCCCCTCCCGGTTCATTCAAGATTGGCGCACAGCGGATCCGAATAACCGGGTGCCGCTTGTTCGTGCTGTGCGCTTCAGTCTGCGATCAAGCCGATCGCGACATAGATCAATCCTGCTGTGCCTACGCTTACGAGGCCGCCGATCACGAAACCTACGCGAACCAGCATCGGGTCGATGCCGACATAGTTTCCAATTCCGCCGCAAACGCCCATCAGTTTGGCATTTGGCTTGTCGAGTTGGAAGTTGCGCGAAGGTGGTCCGCCAGCGTTGTTCTTGCTTACATCGTTCATGCCAGCACCATCAGATTGGGCGAAGCTGGAACGATAGCTGTGGCCATCATCAGGGCTGAAAGCGCGACCGCTGCAAAGGCAGCGAAGGCTGTGTTTAAAGTGTTGGACGAAAGAAACATTTTTGAGTTTTCCTTTAGGTTGGGTTGTTGCTGGTTGCAGCGAGCTTAAGCGATAAAGCCATTGGGGCTTGCTGGGATGATTGCTGTGGCCATGAAGACCGCCGAGATGGCGATAGAGAAGATGGCTGCAGCGAGACGGGTTCCGGTTTCAGAGTTGGCAAACATGGGGTATTTCCTTTCAATGTGTCTTCCAGCAAGACCATCTCGCTGGTTGCCCAAGACTTTGCAGGAGGCGTGCCAGTTTTGAAAAACCGCAGAAATCTGCCGTTTTTCGCCATTCGCACGATTTTACAGTTTTTAACCATTCCGAACTGTTGGTGAATTTTCCCAACATTCGGGATGGGTGATTGCGTGTCTTGAGTTGTGGTGAAATTCGTGCGCAATGCTAATTGGGTTACACTATGGCTCTCGACCGCATTTCCTTGCTGAGTTTTCGCAACCATACGGCGAGCGAGCTTGACGACACGCGCCAGTTCAATCTGCTCATCGGTGAAAATGGAGCCGGCAAAACCAATGTGCTCGAGGCTTTGTCCTTGCTGGCACCTGGCCGAGGGCTGCGCCGTGCCGCCTTGCCTGACATGGCTGGACAGTCTGGCCCCGGCGGCTTCACCATTGGCGCAAGTTTGAAAGAGCAAGGCCATGAAAGCGCGCGGATAGGAACGCAAGTCGATCCCGACCAGCCTACGCGGCGCATTGTGCGGATCAACAGCGCCAATGCCAGCGCGGCGAGCCTTGGCGAATGGCTAGCGATGGGCTGGCTGACCCCTGCGATGGATGGCCTCTTCACCGACAGTGCAGGCGCGCGGCGGCGTTATATGGACCGTTTGGCGCTGGCGGTGGACCCGGGCCATGCCCGCAATGCCTCGCGCTATGAAACGGCGATCCGCGAACGCAATAAGCTATTGGAAGACAGGAGCGAGGCGACTTGGCTCGATGCGATCGAGGCGCAGGCGGCAGAATATGGCTCAGCGGTCAGTGCAGCGCGGCAATCCTTGCTGGCCGCTTTGACGGATGAGCTTTCCGCCCTGCCCGATGAACCCTTTGCCCGCCCAATCCTCACCTATCGCGCGGGCGGTCCAGTCGAATTTGAAACCTTGCGCGCAGAATTGCGGAGCCAGCGCTCCCGTGACCGCGCTGCGGGGCGAACATTGTCTGGGCCGCACCGCGATGAGCTGGAAGTTGTGATGTCGGGCAACGGTCAGCCAGCGGCGCATTGCTCAACCGGTGAACAAAAGGCGATGCTGATCGCAATCACGCTGGCCCATGCCTCACTTGCATCGGAAGGACGCCCCGGCGTGCTGCTGCTTGATGAAGTCGCCGCCCATTTGGACGAAGTGCGCCGCGCTGCCTTATTCGCGCGCCTGCGCGGCGGCCGGGCGCAAGTGTGGTTCACCGGCACTGAGGAAGCGCCCTTTGCCAGCATCCTCGACGAAGCCGCGATCTGGAAAGTCAGCGGCGGGCAGTTGCAGCGGCTTTAGCTCTCGCTAGCAGGCAGCGCAGCTTCAACCGTTGCCACAGTTGCCTCAACCAATTGCTCGATCCCTTCCTCGGTTGGGTGGATCCGGTCATCCTGAAAAAGTTCAGGTGATTGATAGATGCTTTCGAGGAAGAAGGGCACCAGATCAACGCCATATTGCTCGGCCAGATCACCATAAAGACCATCGAAAGCCGCCTGAAACTCTGGCCCGTAATTGGGCGGCGCGCGCATTCCCATCAGCATTGCGTCGATATTGCGGCTCTTGAGCTCTTCCAGCATGGCCTTGATATTGTCGCGGGTCTGTTCAGGAGAAAGCCCGCGCAAGAGATCATTGCCGCCCAGCTCAATAATCACCAGATCGGGCGCTTCGGATTGCGCGTCGAGCGTGAAGGCAAAGCGCTGCAATCCGGCTGCGGTTGTGTCACCTGACACACCCGCATTGGCGACCGCCGCATTGATGCCCTTGGCACGCAATGCGCTCTGCAAGATCGCTGGATAGCTCGCCTCCTTGCCCACACCATATCCAGCAAACAGACTGTCTCCAAACGCAAGAATGCGCCGCTCCTCGCCCATCACAGGGATTGCATCGTCAAGCGCCGCCTCCTCTGCGATAGGGTCGCCAGTGCCTGCATCGGCTTCGTCAGGCGCAGCGCCCGTGTCACAAGCAACCAACGCGAGGCTCAGAAAAATGCAGCCAATACCTTTTCTCATGCGTATCTCTTCCCATGTAGGACAATATGCCGCACACCGCGTGGACATGTGGTGGCAGCAAGCCACACCAATCTATGCCCTCGAGGACCAGTGACAACCCCTTCTCTCGCTATCAGCGCCCGCAATCTCACCCTAACGCTTGGCAGCGAGGATGCGCCGGTCGACATCTTGCGCGGGATTGATCTCGATATTGCCGATGGTGAAGTGGTGGCGCTGCTTGGTCCGTCCGGCTCGGGCAAGAGCTCGCTGATGGCGGTCCTGTCCGGGCTTGAGCGCGCATCTGGCGGCTCGCTGAGCATAGCGGATCAGAATTTTGTTCAGCTTGACGAAGATGCTTTGGCGCAAGCGCGGCGTGGGCGGATCGGCATTGTGCTACAAGCCTTTCACCTGCTCCCGACCATGACAGCGGCTGAAAATGTCGCAACGCCAATGGAATTGAATGGCGAGGATGACTGCCAGGCTAGAGCGCGCGCAGAGCTGGAAGCCGTTGGCCTTGGCCACAGGCTCGACCACTATCCAACGCAGCTATCAGGCGGCGAGCAGCAGCGCGTTGCGATTGCCCGCGCCACTGCGCCGCGCCCCAAGCTGATCTTTGCCGATGAGCCGACAGGAAATCTCGACAATGCAACCGGCGAGGAGATTATCGAACTTCTGTTTGCCCGCCGCGCGGAAACGGGCGCAACCTTGCTCATCATTACCCATGACCCAGCCCTTGCCGAACGCTGCGACCGTGTAATTACCATGGCAGATGGCGTCATCGCCTCTGACACCAAAGCCGCATGAGCGATAAGGCTCCTTCGTTAAGCTGGGCAATGGCTTGGCGGATTGCGCGGCGCGATCTCAACGCCCGTTTCAAAGGGCTGCGGCTGCTGCTGATCTGCATCTTCCTCGGCACGGCGGCACTTGCGGCAATCGGCACGCTGACCGCCGCCATCGAGCGCGAGCTCGGAACACGAGGGCAAGTGCTGCTCGGCGGTGATCTGGAGGTTGAGGTTTGGCAACGCGATCTTAGGCCTGAAGAGATTGCCGCGCTCGAAGAATATGGCACGCTCAGCGGCGGGACACGGATGCAAGCGATGGCAAGCGTCACCGATGCTGCTGCGCCCGTTGGCCTTAAAGCAGTGGCGCCCAATTGGCCGCTTTATGGCGAATTCAAGCTCAAGGATGGCCGCACAGCTGGCGCGCCGGACGCTGGCACGGCTTGGCTGCAGCAAGGCGCGATTGACCGCCTGGGCATCGAAGTAGGCGAAAGCTTCACGCTGGGCACGCAAAGCGTGACCGCAGCGGGCATTATCGCCAACGAACCGGACAAATTATCAGAAGGGTTCCAGCTTGGCCCGACAATTATCGTGGCTGAAGGTTTTCCAGCCGAGGCAGGCCTGACTGCGCCCGGTGCGCTTTATGAAAGCAAGTATCGCGTGCGCTTTGATGATGCAGGCCAAGACCACTCCGCAGCGCGTGAGGAATTGGAGGCACGCTTTCCTGAAAGCGGGCTGGACTATCGCACGCGTGACCGCGCTTCGCCGGGCGCTGACCGCTTTGTCGGGCGCATGGGCGAGTTTCTGACCCTTGTGGGCCTTGCCGCTCTCATCATCGCAGGGATCGGTATTGGTGGAGGCGTTTCAAGCTATCTTGAGGCACGCCGCACGTCGATTGCGACGCTGAAAGTTCTCGGCGCTTCGTCATCTGACATCAACCGTATCTACGCGCTGCAAATCGGTGCAGCATCGCTGGTGGGCGCGATTGCAGGATTGGTCGTGGGGATCGGTGTCACCCCGTTTCTGGGGATCGCATTGCAAGGTTTGTTGCCGGTGGAAGGCGGACTCGTGCTCGATGCAGGAGCGCTGCTATTGGCAGTGGCGTTTGGTATGCTGGTTGCGCTGGTTTTCGCCGCCACCCCGCTCATCCGGGCGCGCAGCTTTCCAGCGATGGCGCTGATGCGCGCACGCGCTGCGCCGAAATCGCGCGACAAAGCCCCTTGGCCATGGGTGGGCGGCGGATTGATCGCGATCATAGCGCTGGCTCTTTTGACGAGTTCGAACCCTTTGCTTGCAGGAGCGTTCCTGATCGGCGCGGCGGGCCTGCTGATCCTGCTCGCATTGCTGGGCCGAGCCATCACATGGGCTGCGCGCAGAATGGGCCGTCCGTCCAATCCGCTGATCCGCAATGCGCTTGCCAATCTCCATCGGCCCGGAGCGCCAACTAGCGCGCTAGTAACCGCGCTCGGCTTTGGCTTGGCCTCTTTTGTCCTGCTCGCCGCTATCCAATCGTCGATCAATGGCAATATCGCCAGCACGGTGCCGCAAGATGCGCCTGACTATTTTGTCCTCGATATCCCGCGCGAGAGGCTCAGCGAATTTGAGCAGCTCGTCGCAAGCGAGGATCCGAAAGCCGAAATCCGCGCGGTCCCGACCCTGCGCGGCGCGATCCTGGCCTATGGAACCAAGGACAAGATGATCCGCGTGTCCGAACTGGAAGAAATTCCCGATGGAGCATGGCCACTGCGCGGTGAGCGGGGCTTAAGCTATTCGCCCACGCTTCCAGAAGGCAACATCCTTGTCGAAGGCGATTGGTGGGATGAGAATTACGCTGGCGAGCCGCTGGTCTCGGTTGATGAGGAATTTGCCAATGCGATTGACCTTGGGATTGGCGACTATCTGACCATTGGGATTTTGGGCGTTGAGCGAACGGTCAAGATCGCCAATCTGCGCGAGATCGAATGGGAGAATATGAGCTTTAACTTCGCGCTTGTCTTCAGCCCCAATGCACTGGAAGACGCGCCGCATAACCTCACCGCAACGATTGATTTGACTAAGGGTGCGCCCACTGCTGGCCTGCTGCAGAAAATGGTGCGCGAATTTCCCTCCAGCTCTGCGATCGAAGTGGGCCAAGTGCTCACTCAAGCCAAAACCATCCTCGATCAGGTGGGAATTGCGACGTTCGCTGCCGCTTCTGTTGCCGTCCTCGCTGGTCTTGCAGTATTGCTTGGTGCGATTGCGGCAGCCCGAGCGGCGCGCATGTATGACACGGTCGTCTTGCGGGTTTTGGGCGCGAGCCGAAGGCAGATTCTTGCCATGCAGCTTGCCGAATATGGCTTTTTAGCACTCGTACTGGCGGGCGTTGCGCTGGCGATGGGATCAGGGCTAGCCTGGCTCGTGATCACCCAATTGTTCGAGTTTGACTGGCTGCCCGATTGGGGCGAAGTCTTAGCCGTGCTGGGCCTTGGCCTGCTGCTCGTGATTGGTTTCGCACTGGGCGGATCGCTCCCCTTGTTGAGAGCAAAACCCGCCCAGGCGCTACGCGAACTTTAAACCCGCCCTATTCAAAGACGCTGGTATCAACGCCAACCTCTTCAGGTTTGCCATGCACCACCAAAGTGCTGCAGATAATGTCATGCAGACCCTGATTGCGTTCGGTGAAGGCCACCATGATGAAGCCAATGAACAGGATCATGGCCGAGAGTATCTTGGCGAAATAACGCCCAAGCGCGCGCAAGAAAGAAATGCGCTGTCCATTGAGGTCGGTGACCACAAGGCCCAATGCCATCTTACCCAAAGTGCCTTGCTTGGCCGAGCTGTCCATAATCGCGAAATACAAGATCCCGCCGATTGTAGTGATCGCATAGGCAATCGTCCCGCCGACGGTCTCGAACATTGTTGTTCCGCCTGAGTCGAGTGACTCAGCACTATACATCGACACGCCAAATATCGCGTAGATTATGAACTGCGCGATTGCGAGAAGTATGCCATCAATGAGATAGGCACCCACCCTTATCCAAAAGCCTGCTGTTTGCACTGAGAAAGTCCTTCATCTGATTGTGATGCGACGGGAGCGACCCTTACTCAAACACGTCTGCGTTTGACGGGTTTTTCGGGTCCTCGCCATAGCGGTTAGCGCCTTGGGTCCCCTCAAGGCACATAAACACCAGAACAGCCAAGCCACCGATCAATGGGATAAACCCGAGCAGTACGAACCAGCCGGACTTATCTTGATCGTGGAAGCGGCGAACCTGGCACGCGATGCTTGGGATAATGATACCCAACGCGAAGATTAGCGTGAGCGGACCGTAGACGCCGCCGATCATGCCAGTGAGGCCCAGTATGCCCTCGATAATGCCAATCACGACTGCAACGATGATAACAAACAGGAAGAACATCCAATATTCTTTCCTGCGCGAACGTCCTGAAAAATCGGCATACCGCTTCAACGGCAAAGTCATCCATTCCATGAGAATCCCCTCCTTCATCATAGTGAGGGGACCAAGCGACCATAATTGGCAGCCAATTGCAACATCACGTAAAGAAAAAAGGGGCCCGCATCGCTGCGAGCCCCTCCTCTTTGTCGTATCTGTCCAAGTCTTGAATTAGAACTTGAAGCGAACCAATCCGCCATATGTGCGCGGCGCGTTGGGATAGCCAGAGACCGTTCCCGATTGGGCGACACCATCGAACACAGTCGAGATGTATTCGTCGTCGAGCAGATTGCGGCCCCAAATGCCGACTTCAAGACCATTGTTTAGCGCCAATGTCATCGACCCGTTCACTAGGTTTACTTCACGCTCAAAGATCTGAGTGTTGCCCAAAGCTGCGTTGAACTCAGGCAGGCCATTGTTGATCGGCGTGCTGCTCTCATGATTGTAATCAATCCGTGTGATCAAACGATTGCCGCTATCACCCAGCTCGGCAGTATATGTCGCCGATGTGGAGATCGCCCATGATGGGATGCCGCCAGGACGCTGACCGGTCAGATCGCCCAGCACACTGCCCGGGAAATCATCAAAGAGTGGGTCAAGATGTGTCGCCGCAAAGGTGAAGACTAGGCCATCGGTTGGTGTGATAACGGTATCGAGCTCGAAGCCACGAACCGATTGCTCACCCGCATTGCGCAATGCAAAGCCGGTGCCGGTGAACGCAAAGCTCTGGAAGCCTTCGATCGTTTGATCAAACAAAGCCAGATTTACGCTCAGACCGTCCCACTGACCCTTAAAGCCGATTTCATAGACCTCCGCATTCTCTGGTCCAGCAAAGCGCGAACCCGATACGAGATTTGGCAAAGCCAAACCTGCATCCAAAATGGGCGATGACGGCGCGAGGATAGTCGAACCGAACGGACCCGCTACAAAGTCATCGCCTGATGGTCGACTGTCGCGCGACAGGTTGATCGAACTCGCCTTAAAGCCCGTCGCATAGCTGGCATAGACGTTGATGCTTGGCGAAACCTCGTATGATGCACGCAGCAGATACGTCAGCTTGTCATCGCGTGTCCGACCATCTTCAACAGCGTTGGGGATAGTGAGGAACGGAGGCTGGAATTGAAAGGCTGCAAGGCCAAGCAATTCGTTGCACGCAGGCGGCGGAGCAGCGGCACTGCACGGTGTCGTCGCCAACGTAGTGATCTGACCAAACGCAGCTGGGTTTCCAGCAGCAAAGGCAGCAATCGCTGCTGGATCACTTGTTCCAAGCGCACCGGCGATGAACGCATCAACAAAGTTGACCTGCGCGAGCGGATCGAAACTCTGCTGGGCAAGAGCAAAATCCTTGCTGTCATCAGTGTAGTTAAAGCCGCCAGTCAGCACGAGACCTTCTACCGGCTCAAAATCTACCGTGCCGAAAATCGACCACGATGTGTTGTCCATGCTGAATTGCTCAGAGGTCAACAAAGGCGTGTTGAAGATGCTCTCTTGCGGGAAGCCAAAACTTGCCTCCAAACCGTTGAACAAGGTTGGCTGGCCGGTAAGCACAGCAACCGGATCAGCTCCGGCGAGAATTTCGAAAAAGTCACGGATATCCGCGCCATTCTCGATCTCGCTGTTCTGAGCGATCGATTCATCGAAATAGAAACCACCGAGCAGGAAGTTGATCGGACCGTCAAAATCCGATGCAATGCGGATTTCCTGAGTGAAGGTTTCTACCGCCTGATCGCGCCGTTCAAACGCCAGATCTGCGCTTGAGTAGTCGATGTCAGAGAGGAAGAAATTTTCCAACTCGCGATAGGAAGTGATCGAGGTTACCGACAGCGGCCCCGTATTCCAATCGATATGTAGCGATGCGCCGTAATTGTCGACTTCGTTGGTCGGCACAGCGTTGATGAAAGCCTCGCGGCTGAAGAAGTCAGTGCTGATCTGGCCACCCACTGCCGCAATTCCGGCTGCGGTTGGTCCGGCCACTACGGTGCTGACTGTGCAGCATTCTTCATCGATCTTGGAATAATCGCCTTTCAAACGGATTTTGAGGTCAGGGGTTGGCTCGAACAACAATTGAGCGCCAGCGGACCAGCGATTGCGATTGTTTTGTTCCTCGCCAAGGTTGACGATCTCGCCATAGCCATCGCGCTTGTTGTAGCTGCCATCGATCGAGAAGGCGACGTTTTCGCCAATCGGTCCGGTGACATCGCCTTTGACGATGATCGAGTTGAAGTTGCCGTAACTAGCCTCAACCTTGCCGCCGAACTCAAATTGCGGTTCGCGCGTAACGACCGAGATTACGCCAGCAGACGCGTTCTTGCCGAACAACGTTGATTGTGGGCCGTTGAGAACCTCAATGCGTTGCACATTGGGAAGGTCAGACAAAGCCGCAGCTGAACGCGAGCGGAAAACGCCATCAATAAAGACGCCAACCGATGGCTCGATACCGAAGTTGTTGTCGCCATTACCAAAGCCGCGAATAATGAATGTCGAGGCTGATGATGTTTGCAACTGACTAACTCGAAGCGAAGGTGTCACCGTTTGAAGATCGAGCACGTCGCGGATTTGCGCCTGCTCCAGCACTTCGCCAGAAGTCACCGATACCGAAATCGGAGTTTCTTGCAGAGTTTGCTCCCGCTTGGTTGCGGTCACGATGATGACATTTTCGTCTTCAAATTCTTCTTCAGCTGCCGTTTCAGCAGTCTGGGCACTTGCGACGCCTGGAAGGGCAATGGCCGCTACAGCTGCGCCCGAAAGCAAGCTAAAGCGGGACGAACCGGCAAGACCGGTCTTAATGGAACGCATGGAAACTCCTCTCACATTTTAAGTCGATCCCTCAACGCTCCCCACGCGCACGGCTCTGTGGAGCCAACGGACCGATCAGGTCTCTAACTAAAGGGCTGCAGGGCACGAGACAAGTTGCAATGAATTCCTATGCAGAGGGTATTTCCCGTGTTGCACAGATGCCACACCGAGGATTGCTGGCTCTCACGGCTTGTTCCTGCGCCTTAGTTGCGCTAGGCGCGCGGCCAATTGTGCAATGCAAAAGAGCGATTACTGCTTCTCAAGCTCCGTGTGCGCTCAACGACTTTTTCAAAGGCCATCACATGTCCCAATCCCTTCGCAATGTTGCGATCATCGCCCACGTTGACCACGGCAAGACCACTTTGGTCGATCAATTGTTCCGCCAATCGGGCACTTTTCGTGAGAACCAGCGTGTTGAAGAGCGCGCAATGGACTCTGGCGATCTGGAGAAAGAACGCGGGATTACCATCCTTGCCAAATGCACCAGCGTCGAATGGGAGAATGAAGGCGAAACGACCCGCATCAATATCGTCGACACGCCCGGGCACGCCGATTTCGGCGCAGAGGTGGAGCGCATTCTCAGCATGGTCGATGGCGTTATCCTGCTCGTCGACAGCGCGGAAGGCGCAATGCCGCAAACAAAGTTTGTTACAGGCAAAGCCTTGGCACTCGGATTGCGGCCCATTGTTGTCGTCAACAAGATCGACCGTCCCGATGGCCGCCCGCAAGAAGTGCTCGACGAAGTGTTCGACTTGTTCGCTTCGCTTGACGCGACCGACGAACAGCTGGACTTTCCCTCGCTATGGGCATCGGGCCGCGATGGCTACGCCAGCGATGATGAAACTGCCCGCGAAGGGACGCTGGAACCCCTGTTCAAGCTCATCACCGAACACGTCCCCGCCCCCGGCCTCGACACCTCTGGGCCTTTCAGCTTTCTGGCCACCTTGCTCGACCGCGACAACTTCATGGGCCGCGTGCTGACCGGCCGCGTTCAATCGGGCACGCTCAAGGTCAATGATCCGATCCATGCGATTGATGTGGATGGTAATGTCGTGGAAGCTGGCCGCGCAACCAAATTGATGAGTTTTGACGGGCTCGAACGCGTTCCTGTCGAAACCGCGCAAGCCGGCGACATTATCGCACTGGCGGGTCTTGAGAAGGCGACCGTTGCCAACACTATCTGCGATCCGTCAGTGACCGATCCGATTGAGGCTCAGCGAATTGATCCGCCAACGCTGGCGATGCGCTTTTCGGTTAACAACTCACCGCTTGCTGGCCGAGAGGGTGACAAGGTCACCAGCCGCATGATCCGCGACCGTCTTCTTCGCGAAGCGGAAACCAATGTCGCCATCCGCATCACAGAGGCTGACGACAAAGACAGCTTCGAAGTCGCTGGACGCGGCGAATTGCAATTGGGCGTCCTCATCGAAACTATGCGCCGCGAAGGGTTTGAGCTGGGTATTTCGCGCCCGAAAGTGCTTTTCCGCGAAGAGGATGGAGCGCGCACCGAGCCATACGAGACCGTCGTGATTGACGTGGACGATGAGCATTCCGGCACGGTTGTCGAAAAGATGCAAAAGCGCAAAGCTGACCTCACCGAAATGAAGCCATCAGGGCAAGGCAAGACGCGCATCACCTTCTCAGCGCCCTCGCGCGGCCTGATCGGCTATCACGGCGAATTCCTCTCCGACACGCGCGGCACAGGCATTATGAACCGCCTGTTCGAGAAGTATGGCCCATACAAAGGCGCAGTCGGCGGCCGCAACAATGGCGTGCTGATCTCCAATGGGGACGGCGAAACCAACGCCTACGCCCTCAACATGCTGGAAGAGCGCGGCGAATTGTTCGTCGGCGCTCCGGTAAAAGTCTATGAAGGCATGGTAATCGGCGAGAATGCCAAGCCCGATGATCTTGAAGTCAATCCGATGAAGGCCAAGCAGCTCACCAATATCCGGTCTTCGGGCAAGGATGAATCCATCCGTCTGACCCCGCCGCGCCGGATGAGTTTGGAGCAAGCCATCGCCTATATCGATGACGATGAAATGGTCGAAGTGACCCCGCAATCGATCCGTTTGCGCAAAGCAATGCTTTGCCCGCACGAGCGCAAAAAGGCCAAGCGTAAGAAAGAGGCGGTCTAAAAGAGGCCGCCTTAAAGCCTGAGCATCTTGCGCCCATCGCGCGCGCTTTCTACCGTTGCCCCATCGCTTGACGGAGATTGTGATGCGCCTGCCCGATTTTCTTGCTGCCATAGTTCTTAGCCTTGGCCTTGCCGCATGTGGTGAAGTCGCTCCGGCACCGGGAACCGAAGTGGACGAGGATACGGCCATTGGGCCCGGCGGTCGTCCGGTGGGCGAGG
>CALLIO010000202.1 GCA_938009055.1 uncultured Altererythrobacter sp. | reverse complement strand
ATCATTCTCAGGATGGGAATGCCATGGAAATTCGCCTTCTGCTCGGGCGATGCGCACTTCATGACCATTGTAATGGGCCACAATACGCGGCGCCCAAACATCGCTGAAAAGCTCAAACTTCTCAGCCAGATTGACTTTGGTCGGAGCGTTCTTCGCCATCAGTAAACCACCACGGATCGGATGCTTTCACCGGCATGCATCAGGTCGAAACCTTGGTTGATTTCCTCCAGCGAAAGCCGATGCGTAATCATCGGATCAATCGCGATCTTGCCGTTCATATACCAATCGACAATCTTGGGCACATCAGTGCGTCCCTTTGCGCCGCCAAAGGCTGTGCCGCGCCAATTGCGGCCCGTAACGAGCTGAAACGGGCGCGTGGCAATCTCTTTGCCCGCTTCCGCCACGCCGATGATGATCGAAGTGCCCCACCCTTTGTGGCAGCATTCCAGCGCATCGCTCATAACATCGGTGTTCCCGGTGCAATCGAAGGAATAATCCGCGCCGCCATCGAGCAATTCCACCAGGTGCGCGACCACATCGGAAGTCTCTTTCGGGTTCACAAAGTCGGTCATGCCGAACTTCTCGCCCCATTCCCGCTTTGACGGGTTGATATCGACGCCCACGATCCGGTCAGCGCCCGCCATCTTCGCGCCCTGAATCACGTTAAGTCCGATCCCGCCAAGGCCGAACACCACGACATTGTCACCGGGCTGAACCTTGGCCGTATTGGTCACTGCGCCCACCCCTGTGGTCACCCCGCAGCCAACATAGCAGCTGGTGTCAAAGGGCGCGTCGGTGCGGATCTTTGCGACGGCAATTTCAGGCAGGACGATGAAGTTCGAGAAGGTCGAGCAGCCCATATAGTGGTAAATCGTCTCGCCTTTGTAAGACATGCGGCTCGTGCCATCGGGCATCAGCCCTTTGCCCTGCGTCTCGCGGATCGCGCTGCACAGATTGGTCTTGCCCGACAGGCACATTTTGCACTGGCGGCATTCGGGCGTGTAGAGCGGGATCACGTGATCATCAGGCGCGACCGAAGTCACGCCTGCGCCCACTTCGCGGACCACGCCTGCCCCTTCATGGCCCAACACGCTGGGGAAGATGCCTTCGCTATCGAGCCCGTCCAAAGTGTAGGCATCAGTGTGGCAAATGCCGGTCGCCATAATCTCGACCAGCACTTCGCCTGGCCGCGGCCCTTCCAGATCAAGCTCGACAATCTCGAGCGGTTGCTTCGCTTCGAAGGCTACGGCGGCGCGGGTTTTCATGTGGTTGTCTCCTGTTGCGCGCCAAATTGGCGAAGCTGCGCCCAAGCGTCAATGCGCCCGCGCGATAACGGCAATGTTTTGCCGGTCGGCGAAGTAATGCAGGTTTGCGCCGCGCCCCTCCTGCGTAGTGCTCCTTAGTTTGCGCTAAAAGCAGCGCATTGGCACGCGGCTTGCTGAGCCAAGCTGGCAATGGTCCATGCCCCCGCCCCCACACCGCCCCAAGCGCAACGACTGCGCGTTTTGTTCTACCTGCCCGTGGTGACGCCCTGGTGGTTCACCCATATCGTCATCCATCTGATCCGCGCGATGGCAAAAGAGCACGAGGTGCATGTGCTCATCCCGCCGCTTTGGAAAAACACCGGCATTGGCGCAGACCAAACCGTGCTGATCGCTGATTTGCCCGATGTGTTTTGGCATATTCTCGATGGGCCCGATCATCCCCAATTGCGCATTGATGCGAGCGGGCAAGAGGATTTGATCGAGCTTGTTCGGCAGATCGACCCGCATCTCACTCTTTGCCGCAGCGCTGATATCAAAACGCCTCGGCGTTTTCCCGGCACGGTGCGTTTCATCATGGAGGCAGCCGCGCCGCCCTTGCCAACGGCGCCGGAATGCGTGTGGCTCGCGCCGACCCTGTTCGATCACGGCATTTTGCCTGATCTCAGCCCGAACGAGGCAAGCAGGATCGACGATCTGGCGCTACCGCTATGGCCCAAAGCGAAGGATGACTGCGCGCGCCAAAGCCGCCATGCGTTTCTCAAAGCGAATGGCTTACCAACCGATCAGGCAATTATTGGCCTGCCGCTTGAATATGAGCATGAGGAGAACTTCTTCAACGCGCATCACAGCTTCGCCAGCAATGCCGATATGATCGCGCAAATCACTGGCCAGCTGAGTGATGATTGCGTTCTCGCCGTCACCAACCATCCGCTCACTTCGCTTTATGGCGACACTGCCGAAGTCGAGGCGGCAATCGAGGCCTCGCAAGGCAAAGCGATATTGCTGGGCGAAGGCGAAGAAGCAGGCAGCACAACAGCTGAGCTTGCCCGCCATTGCGACGGGATGATCGTGGGCAATTCAAAGAGCTGGTCTGTCTGCGCCGCGCTTGGGACGCCAATGATGCGCTATTCCTCCTTTGCGACGGGTGACTGGGTTAATGCCTATCACGCTCTGCCTGAATTTCTCGCCGATATTGCCAGCGGCACAGCGCGCAGCGCCTGCCCAAAAGAAGCGCGCCGGTGGTTTCTTTATCACCTCACCAATTGCCTGATCGACCCGACAGACCCCTCCCTCTCTGCGGAACATCTGATCGAGGCGGCGGTGCAATCCGCGCCCCAATACCGCTGGACCCAGATTATCGAGCGCTACCAATCGCGACTTGAGGAGGCAGCCGCATGACACCCGCAACCCCGCTCAACAGCCCCACTCAACAAACGCCCATTAGGACCCCGCCATGCTTGATCTAGCCGTTGTCGTTCCCGCCCGCCGCAGCAGTTCGCGCATTGCCGAAAAATGCCTGCTGCCCTTTGGCAATGAAGCGTCGCTGATCGAATGGAAGCTGTCGCAATTGGTCAAGGTCATCGAACCATCGCGCATCTATCTTTCCAGCGAAGATGAGGAGTTTCTGGACCTTGCCAAGCGTTTTGGCGTCTCGCGCCACCACCGCGCCATGTATCTCTCGCTCGATCACATTGCGCCCTTCAACGAGGTTATTGCGGGCATCGTCCGCGAAATTCCGCATGAACATATCGCTTGGGCCACAGTGGTGTGCCCGCTGATGTCGCCGCAGGAATATCACGAGGCGTTCAGTGCTTATCGCGCGCAGGTTTTCGATGGGGCAAGGGACTCGCTGCTCGGCGTGGTTCCAGCCAAGGATTACTATTGGTCGCGCGCCGGTGCGCTTAATTACGAGGCCACGCGCAACCACACGATTTCGCAAAATCTGCCCGAATGGTTCAAAGTGACGAACAGCCTCTACATGGCACCGCGCGCGCAGATTCTCGAGCGAGAATATTTCTTAGGGCCTGATCCGCTGCTGCATCCGCTGTCAAAAATGGCGAGCGTCGATATTGACGAAATCGAGGATTACGAGATCGCGAGTGCGCTCTACAGCCTCTATTGCGAGAAGAAGCTGCATGATTTCACCCCGCCGTGGGAGCATGACGAGGAAGACCCTATCGCTTTTGGATCACTTGCTTCCTAACCAAAGGCCTTGGCTATCAGCCGTAACCCCAATCCGGCGGCGACCAGAACAACAGCAAAGCCAGCGCAATTGGCCAGCCAGCCATTGGTGTAGCGCCCCAGCACTTCGCTCTTGTTGACCGCATAGAGCAGGAATGCGGCGATAATCGGCAATAGCAAGCCATTGGCAAATTGCGCGGTGAGGATGATCTCAACCGGCTTCACACCCGACAAAGCCAGGCCCGCGCCAATCGCTATCACGCTAAGGGCAATCAGCCGGAAAGCACGCGATTTTGTGCCTGCATCAAACCCCAAAATTTCGCTCATCGCATAGCCGGTTGCAAGCGGCGCGGTGATCGCGCTGGTCAACCCGGCTGCGAACAGCCCTGCGCCGAAGATATATTGCGAGGATGCGCCAAACAGCGGCTCGAATTGTGCGGCCATATCCGCTGCGCTCTCCGCACCCAATCCGGCGGCAAACAGGCTTGCAGCGGCCGTGGAGGCAATCAGGATCGCGATCAATCCGCCGATGCCGATGGTGATGGCCGTGTCAGCGCGTGCTGCGGCCAAATCCTGTGGCCCCGACCATCTGTTGCGCACAGCGCTGGCGTGAAGGAAGAGGTTGTAGGGCACCACTGTGGTCCCGATCAGCGCAACCACCGTCAGCAAGGCTCCGTCGGGAATTGTCGGTGTGAACATGCCAGCGAAAAGCGGCCCCAAATCGGGGCGCACGATCGCAAAAGTTGCGAGGAATGCCAGCGCCATCAACGCGACGAGCAGCAGCAGCACCCGCTCGATCATCCGGTAACTTCCTGCAAGCAACAGTGCCGCTGCGAGCAGGGCGATCAGCAAGACCGCGCTTGTAAAGACCGCCTCACTCTCGCCCGCAATCGCAGCAATGCCCAGCGCCGCGCCGGACAGATTGCCAGCCTCATAGGCCGCATTTCCCATATAGAGCGCAAGGCCCACGAGCACGATCAGCGGCCATTTGAAGATTGAAGATGCGAACAGCTCAGCCAGCGTTTCGCCCAGCCCTTTTTGCGTCACAACGCCAAGGCGCGCTGACATCTCTTGCAGGATGATCGTGGCAATGGTGGCGAACAGCAGCGCCCAAAGCAGAGCAAAGCCGAAATTCGCCCCCGCCAACGTGCAGGCTGTAACCGTGCCCGGCCCGATGAAGGCAGCGGTGACAACCGCGCCGGGGCCAATGTTTTTAAGCCTTGCAATCATCGCTCGTCCCTAATTCTTGCGCCCATTCTCACGTTCGGATACTGGCCCCAGCCCGCCCCCTGTTGGCGTCTGAATCACAATGCTTGCGCCCGCCTCGACCTGCGCTTCACCGCAACCGGTCAGATCCTGCACGCGCCCGTCTGCATGCTCTACCCAATTGCGTCCCAAGCGGCCATCCTTCCCGCCATCAAGCCCGAGCGGCGCGATGCGTCTGTGATCGGACAGAATCGAGCATTGCATGGGTTCTAAGAAACGGATGCGGCGCGTCACCCCATCGCCTGCGTTCCAGCGACCTTTGCCGCCCGATCCGCAATCAATCCGAAACTCATCGAGCACGACGGGATAGCGCTGCTCAAGCACTTCGGGATCGGTCATGCGCGTGTTGGTCATATGGGTGTGGACGCCGTGCGCGCCGTCAAATCCGCTGCCATCGGCGCTGCGGCCCGCGGGTGCGCCCGAGCAGATCGTCTCGTAATATTGGTGACGCGCATTGCCGAAAGTCAGATTGTTCATCGTCCCCTGACTGGTGCCAAGCCGCCCGAGCGCTGCGAACAGAGCATCGGTCACCGCCTGACTTGTCTCGACATTGCCCGCAACG
>CALLIO010000201.1 GCA_938009055.1 uncultured Altererythrobacter sp. | reverse complement strand
CTTGCCGGTGAAGACGACGGTCTTGCCTGCAACAGGGGAATCGAGCGTTTCGACTTCGTAGCGCGGCGGAGAGACTTGGCTGAGCAGATCCTCCCACACGCTGACATTGTGCGGCTCGTGAAAGAAATCGCCGAGCGCGCGGACCACCGTATCGCCGACCCCGTCGATTGCAGTAACTTCGCTGGCTGCATCCTCGTCGCCCGCGCGCGCCTTTTCGGCCAAGTCACGGAGTGCAGGCAGCTCATTGAAATGTTTCAGCAAATCGCGCGCGGTCACTTCGCCCACATGCCGGATGCCCAGACCGAACAGCAGCCGCGCCGCATCGGGCTCGCGCTTTTCCTCCACAGCCGCCAACAGGTTGTCGACAGACTTATCCTGCCATCCTTCGAGCGCCAAAATATCCTCGCGCTTTTCGCGCAACCGGAAGATATCCGCCGGACTTTCGAGCCAGTCCTTCTCGACAAATTGCACTAGCGTCTTCTCGCCCAGCCCCTCAATATCGAGTGCCTTGCGGCTGACGAAATGCTTCAAGCGTTCGATCCGCTGGGCCGAGCAAATCAGCCCGCCCGTGCAGCGCACATCAACCTCGCCTTCCTCAGCCACAGCCTCGCTATCGCATTCAGGGCAGCGATCAGGGAAAGCGAAGGGTTCGCGAGGGTCATCCTTGGTAAGATTTTCGACGACTTGCGGGATCACATCGCCCGCGCGCTGGATCACCACGCGGTCGCCCGGGCGCACCCCCAGCCGCTCGATCTCGTCGCGATTGTGGAGAGTGACATTGGTCACCGTGACCCCGCCGACCAGCACAGGGGCGAGCCTGCCAACAGGCGTCAATTTGCCCGTGCGCCCGACCTGAATGTCGATTGCTTCCAGCGTTGTTTCGGCGCGTTCAGCGGGGAATTTATGCGCCAATGCCCAGCGCGGCGCCTTCGCCACAAAGCCCAAGCGCTGCTGATAATCGAGGCGATCAACCTTGTAGACGACCCCGTCGATTTCATAAGGAAGATCGGGCCGCTGGCGTCCAATCTCCTCATAATGCGCGATCATTGCATCCACGCTGTTGGTTTGCTTGAGGAAGGGCGAAAGCGGAAAGCCCCAGCTTTCGATCCTGCGCATCATATCATGCTGCGTATCGCACGGGACCTCGGAGGCCGCACCCCAGCCATAGGCCCAGAATCTGAGTGGTCGCTTGGCAGTGACGCTCGCATCCTTTTGCCGAAAAGAACCGGCGGCGGCATTGCGCGGATTGGCGAAAAGCTTGGCCCCCGCATCCTCCTGCGCAGCGTTGAGCGCGGCAAAATCAGCGCGCGACATATAAACCTCGCCGCGCACTTCGAACACATCCGGCACGCCTTCTGGAAGCTGCTGAGGAATATCGGAAATGTGGAGCGCATTGGCGGTCACATCCTCGCCCACTTGCCCATCCCCGCGCGTCGCCGCGCGCACGAGCTTGCCCTGTTCGTAGCGCAGCGAGCAAGACAGCCCATCAATCTTGTCTTCGGCTGTAATCACGATTGGCGCATCCGCATCGAGGTTGAGATAGCGCCTGATCCGCGCCACCCACTCTGCCACTTCCTCGCGGTTGAACCCATTGTCGAGGCTCATCATGCGCACTTCATGCGTGACCTTGGACAGCGGAGAGGCTGCCACCTCATGCCCGACCTTTTTCGAAGGACTATCATCGCGGATCAGATCGGGAAAGGCCTCCTCCAACTCGCGGTTGCGGCGGACCAGCGCATCATATTCCTGATCGGTAATCTCGGGGTTATCCTGCGCATGATAAAGCTTGTCATGCCGCGCGATTTTCCGCGCAAGCCGCATCAATTCATTGGCGGCATCTGCTTCGGAAAGGTTAGTCATATGGTTTCAAACCACACCCATGGCGAACTGCCCCATAGAAAAGCAGCAAGAGCCACAATTTTCAGCGTTCTAATCAATTCTGGATTTACCAAATTTCTAGAACTCAGAACGATGCAGATAACAAATCCAACTAAGGCGCATAAGTGCCAAAAGACGAAATAGGCCCCGCCCAGGGTGGCTTCTGTTGGACCGGCGACCACCGAAACGGTCGCAGCAAGAGACGCTATTACGAGCAGAAGAGCCCAAAGAATTGCGATTGCGAATGCAATAAGAAAAGCGAAGTTGGTTAGTTTTATCGCAGTTTGGGTGATGGCACCTCTCATGTTCACACCCCCTCCAGCAGGCGGTCCGCTTGAGCGCGCGCTTCAGACGTAATCTCTGCACCGGAAAGCATGCGGGCGATTTCTTCCTGCCGCTCCGCTTCGCTCAGCCGCTGCACGCTGGTTTTGGTCACGGTCCCAGCAGAGCTTTTCGCGATCAAATAATGCGTGCCGCCGCGCGCGGCGACTTGGGGTGAGTGGGTAACGGCGAGCAATTGGCCATCACCGCTGGCCAGCCTTGCCAGCCGGTCACCAATCGCACTGGCCACTGCGCCGCCCACGCCGCGGTCAATCTCGTCAAAGATCACGGTGGCCGCCCCGCCCTGCTCCGCCAAAGCAACCTTCAGCGCGAGGATAAAGCGCGAGAGTTCGCCGCCCGATGCGATCTTGCCCAATGGCGCGAAGGGCGCCCCCGGGTTGGTCGCAATCAGGAACTCCACGCCGTCCATGCCGCCCGGCCCCCAGCGTTCTTGCGGCAAGGCTTGCACCTGCGTTTGAAACTTTGCAGCATCCAGTTTGAGCGGGGCGAGTTCCGCCGCAACAGCCTTGTCCAATTTCACCGCCGCTTTGCTGCGCGCATCGTGCAGTCTTTGCGCCTTTTCGCGATAGGCATCGCCTGCTTCCTCAGCCGCCTTGGCAAGCGCGCCAACGCCCGCCTCGCCGCTTTCAATCGCATCCAATTGCGCGCGCATTGTGCCCATCAATTCGGGCAAAGCATCCACTTCGCAGCGGTGTTTGCGCGCAGCTGCCCTCAACTCAAACAGCCGCGTTTCAGCATCATCCAAGGCTGCCGGATCGTGCATCAGCTGATAGCCAGCCTCGGTAAGTTTATCCTCCGCCTCGCCCGCCTCAACCACAGCACGGTCGAGATAGGCCAGCGCTTCTGTGAGCAGGGGATGTTCTTCTGCAACCCGTTCCAATTTGCGCGCCGCGCTGCGCAAAGATGCGAGCGGGGAATTGGATCCGTCCCAAACCTTGCGCAAAGCCTCTAGTTCGCCCTGCAAACGCTCGCCCTTTTGCATGTCAGAACGCAGGCCAGCGAGCTGCGCTTCCTCGCCCACTTCGGGCTGCAATTGATCCAATTCAGCCAAATGCGCGATGAGCAATTCCTCATCCTCTTTCGCCTGAACGATGGATGCTTTTGCCGCCTCCAGCTTGGCCTGCGCATCGCGCCACTTGGTCCAAGCGGCAGCCACCGTATCCAGCTTTGACGCAGCATATTGATCGAGCAGCGCGCGATGCCCGCTGGGATTGACCAGGCCGCGATCATCATGCTGGCCGTGGAGCTCGACCAATGATGGCGCGAGCAACCGCAGCAATCCGGCGCTGACCGGCTGATCGTTGACGAAGGCCTTGGAGCCTCCATCCGCCTTTACTTGCCGGCGGATCATCAGCGGTTCGCCCGGCTCAATCTCTAGGTCGGCATCCTCCAGCACATCTTTGATCGCTGCTGGCATGGCCGCAAATTCAAAGCTGGCGGTGACTGCGGCCTTTGCTTCGCCAGCGCGCACCAAAGACGTTTCTGCACGGCCACCCAGCACCAGCCCCAAAGCATCGAGCAGGATTGATTTACCCGCGCCCGTCTCGCCCGTAAGCACGCCCAACCCGCGCGAAAAGTCGAGATCGAGCGCTTCGATCAGGACGATGTTGCGGATGGAAAGGCGGGTCAGCATTGCCGCTGTATCTACCCCAAGGCGTGAACAAGGTCACGGGGCCAGCGCGCAGTTTCAACCGGAATTGAGCAATCCGCGAAAAACCTAGCTCGCGGTCACGCCATTTGCATGCTTATCAACCAGCTTAAAGGCTTTCTCATACCATTCAGAGCCGGGATAGTTCGCGCCCAAAACGGCGGCATATTTCACCGCCTCTGCGCGAACGCCCAATGCAAGCGAGCTTTCGGTCAAGCGATAGAGCGCTTCGGGAGCATGGCTGGTGGTGTCATATTCATCGACCACATTCTGGAACCGCAATTGCGCCGCCAGCCACCGGCCGGAACGCTGGTAATAACGTCCGATTTCCATTTCCTTGCCCGCCAAGTGATCAGCCACAAGGTCAAGCTTCAAACGCGCATCCGCTGCATATTCGCTTTGCGGGAAGCGGCGGTTCACTTCGCGAAGCGCAGTGCGCGCCTGTTCGGTGATTTTCTGGTCGCGGTGCACATCGCTGATCTGCTCGTAATAAGAAAGAGCGATCAGATAATAGGCATAGGGCGCGTCTTTGTTGCCCGGGTGGATTGACAGAAAGCGCTGCGAGCTTTGGATCGATTTGTTGTAATCGCGAGCGACATAATAGCTAAACGCGCTCATCAATTGCGCGCGGCGCGCCCAGGGCGAGTAGGGATGCTGGCGCTCAACCTCGTCGAACAAGGCCGCGGCGAAAACCGTATTGCCGCGGTCCAGCCGCCGCTTTGCCTCGTTATAAAGCGATTCCACATCGCGCGCGACATAGGCCACGTCTTCATTGCCAGATGGCCCGCTGGAACAGGCCGAGACAAACAAGGTCAAAGCCGCCATAGAACCAGCCATAACCGCTTTGGATTTCGAAGTGCGAGATGCGCGCAAGATATTCACCATGGCGACCCTATAATCGCACGCTGGCTGAACGCCAAGTGAAGTTGCGCATGGCGGATAAGAATTTCCCCCGCTCACTGTTTGATTCGCCGATTGAGAAGGCGTGAACCCTCCACAAATCGGCAAGTTAGTTGATGAAATACATACGCTGGCCTTCATGGCCTAAATCTCCGCTTAGACATTAATTTCCCAAGCCCGAGAACAGGCATGAAAAAATGGGCGGCGAAGATAATGTGCGTTTGGGATGAAGGAAAACGGGTTCTACCGGATTGGCAGAAAAGGCTTAAAACCCAAGTTTACCGCGCCCAAGCAGCTTTAAAGCGGCGGCGCGGCCCTTGGTCAGCCAATTGTAATTGCGGCTGGCCGCTTCGGGTGATGAGAACAGCGCGCCATGGGCCGTACCCTGCGACAATTCGCTGATCGCATCTGCGCCATGAACCACATTGTCACCATCGACGATGGCCATGCCTTCATCGATCAGGAGGCCGCTTTTGCGAACCTGCACCACAGCTTCGTGGTCTTCGTTCTCGCGCGCATCGAGCAATTCAATGTCGGGAAAACGCTTCTTCAGATTTAGAAAATCAACATAGCGCGCGCAAAAGGGGCAATCGCCATCATAGATTAGGTAGCGCATGCGCCTCGCCCCCTTTCGAAATTGGCGGTGTTGAGACTGGCTGAGCCGAGCCCATCAGCCGCTTGAATATGCCTCCAATTACAGGGAGATGATGCAGCGTTTCCCAGCTGAGCATTGGCCCGCGCTGGAAAGGCGATGCAACAAGCAAGAACAGCAGGATCGCGATATGCGTTGGAAAGGCAATTTCCATCATCAAAAATGTTCCGGTGTGGAAAGCAATCAATATCCAGCCCCATAGCGCGTGCAGACTGGGTCGAAACGCCACTGCAATCGCCACAAGCTGGACAAAAATCAGTCCGACAAACATCGGCCAGGCAAGAATGGAATATTCCACGAGGAATGGTCCCAGCAATGGCTCGGTATTGGTTTGCGCCATACGGTCGGCCAGCGTCCAGCCCAAAGCATCGGGGGAGAAATTGCCCGGCTCGCCTCTAAACAAAGCGGCAAATCCATACAAAGCCTTCCACGATCCGGCCATGGTGTAGAACAGCAGGATCAGCCCCTGTGCTGCGCCAAAGGTCAAGCAATAGGAAAGCTTTGCAGCGCGGTCTGGCTGAATGCCCGATTGCGCCGGCAGGAAGATAAGGATGAAGGAAATCCAGATCCACTCATGATAGCCGTGGTTCACACCGCCCAATGAAACCGGAACAGCCGCGCACATAAGCAAGGTGAGCGAAAATCCAGCACGCCACAAAACATTCGCCGGTTTCCAAAATGCGAGCGCGGCAAAGGTGGCGCAAGCAATGCTGATAACATCAACCACAACAAGTATCGGCAATCCTTTGGCCCAGATCAAAGGCCATGCATGTTCCAGCGGCGGATTGTGAATGACCGAATTGTGCAGTGTGGGGATGAAGAGCCACACATACAAAGTCGATGCGAGGTAGAAGTAGCGTACATTCTGGCAGGCAATGTCATAGGCGCGCGTCAGCCCGGCAAAGGGTTTTGCGCCAAAACGATCATCGCCGCCAAGCAGCGCGCGCAACGCCCGCGTGAGATTGGGTAGAGCAGTCATTTCTTGCTGTACCTTCCCAAAACCTCGACCGAACGCAGCTTGCCCTCTTTGTAGCGTTCAAATGGATGAAAGCGGGCAATGGCGATTTCGTATTCCACGCTCGATGCTTCGCGCATAAAATGCTGTTCAATCAGATCACGCGACGATTGGATCTGTGCATCATCCTTGGTGTTGATGGCATGGGCCAATTTGTCGACCAGTTTCATAAAGCGTGCATCGCGGGCGCCAGCCGCGGCAAATTCTTCGGGTAGGTCATAGAAGCTGACCGGTTCGGCCAGTGGCTTTCCATCAATCGAATGAATGATGGCCAAAGCATCGGTGACACTGTCGCTTGAATGGCTGAACAAGCTCCAATTGAAGAAAGGATAGGTTTCTGAGCTACCCGCTGGCGGCGGCATCAGCGCAACCATCAAATATCCTATGCCCAAAAGCGGAAAGGCAAAGGCGCGGCGCCGATAGGATTGAAGGTTCTTCATAACGTGAAACAGCTACGAAATATTGGTTAATTTGAAGTAACTTCTTGCCTCGATCGAGCGCAGCATTGCACCCACAACCGCAATTGTCTTACAATCCCGCAATCGTATCGTAACGGTCACAGGTCCAAAGATCGCCTGAAGGCCGCGATGTCTGGTTGGCAATCGACTGGTCCTCGCGCTCGCGAACCATCAGCGCGGCGGCATAGTGAATGCGCGTATCTTCATAGAGAAAATCGGTGATGCCATTGCCGATCAGGGGTTCGTAATCGAGGAACACCTCGACGAAATTGACCGGCGCTGCGGGGAAGGCTTTGACTTCTTCACCGGTTGGGCCAATCCCGTCGTCAAGCGAATTGTCGGTCTCGCCATCGCCTTCCTCGGCGTATAGCGACTGGAGGTTATCTGCCTCGCCCAGCTCGCCATAACAGCGTTGCCAACGGACCCAATTGCCATTGCTGCTGCCCGCCCGGCCATTGTCGGTGAGCGTGGTGAGCACGATCCGGCCATTGCTGCCAATGTTGATCGATTCCGCACTGACATGTGCGCCGTAAAATATCTCCTCGACATCGATCTCGTCC
>CALLIO010000200.1 GCA_938009055.1 uncultured Altererythrobacter sp. | reverse complement strand
ACTTCCCCCGCCGCCGGTGAATACCGTGCCGCAAACGACCACGAATAACACGGCTCCTACCGGCCCTGCGGTTGGTTCGCAGCTGCATTTCGAAAATGCGATCAATGGCCAGAACGTGATCTATTTCGACACGGACCGGTTCAATATCGATTCCACGGATGCGGGCGCGCTGCAAAGCCAAGCGCAATATCTCGCCCAATATCCGCAGGTCACGATCACCATCGAAGGGCATTGCGACGAACGCGGCACGCGCGAATACAACCTTGCTCTGGGTGAACGCCGCGCCAATGCGGCCAAGAATTATTTGGTGAGCTTGGGTGTGGCCACAAATCGGATCGCGACCGTCAGCTATGGCAAGGAACGCCCCGAAGCCTTGGGCAGCGATCCGCAAAGCTGGGCGCTCAACCGCCGCGCTGCCAGCATCGTTATCAATTAGGCGCTGGTCGCCGCTATTAGGGCAAAAGATCAGGAGTAGGCAGGTCGAGCGATGGAAGCTCGGCCTGAATAGGGACGAGCGTGTCGCCACCGGAAAGACCCGAGCGGTCTTCGGTGAACATCAGCACCATGCATGCCATCGCGAAGGTGGCAAATGTGCTGGAAATGGCGAGTTGCTTGCTCATCAGTGACCTTGTCTCTAACTCCTATATATGAACAGATTATTGCATTGCAACATTTTCAATCGAAACTGGTTCCCATCTCTTTTAATAGTGCGCAATTCGCTTTAGACAGGGCGTGATGCTGCTAAGACGAACACCATGGAAAAACTGCAATGAGCGGTAAGGGGCGATCCAACGATTGGGGCTTCCCGCGCTGGCGTGAATATGGCTCCTCGCGCGAGGCAGTGGCGCAGCGCGAATGCGACCGCGATGGCTGTTCGGAAGCGGGCCTGTGCCCGGCTCCCAAAGCGCCCAACAGTCCCGACCGCTGGTATTTCTGCCAAGCCCACGCAGCGGAATACAACCGCAAATGGGATTATTTCGAAGGGCTCGACAAGGCCGAAAAAGCGGAGCGCGCGCGGGCCGAACAGCGCGATAATTCGGGCTATGCAGAGGCATCGCATTATGGCTGGGCGGGATCAGGCGATGGCAGCCGCAGCGCGGACGAGATGCGCGCGTTGGAGCTGCTTGGCCTCGATAGCGACGCTGAATTTGATGCGGTGAAAAAAGCTTACCGTCAGCGCGCCAAACAAGTGCACCCCGATGTAAAGCCCGGCGATGAAGAGGCCGCGCAACAGTTCCAGGCCCTACAAGTCGCCTATGAAGTTTTGAACAATGCGGAAGAGCGCCGCAGCTGGAAAGGATAAGTTTCGATCATGACCAAAGTCTTGGCATTTGCCGCCAGCAATTCCTCGATCTCGATCAATCGCACTCTGGTCGATTATGCTGCCAGCCTGCTTGATGGAGTGGAGGTCGAAACGCTCGACATTCACGACTATGAAATGCCGATCTATCGCCATGACCGGGAGGAAGAGAGCGGCATTCCGCAGTTGGCGCATGACTTCCTTGCGCGTGTTGGCGAGGCGGATGCGATCATCATCGGCTTTGCCGAGCACAATGGGCTATATTCCGCAGCGTTCAAAAACCTGTTCGATTGGTGCAGCCGGGTTGGCCGCGATGTCTTCCAAAGCAAACCTATGCTGTTGACATCAACCTCGACCGGGCCGGGCGGGGCAGGACGCGTCCTCGCGCTTGCCGAAACAGCTTTTCCGCATTTTGGCGGCGAAGTGAAGGCGGCATTCTCGCTCGATCTTTATGATCAAAAGTTCGACGCTGCGTCGGGCAAAATCACCGATCCGGACAAGGATGCTGAGCTGAAGGCTGCGCTCGCTAAACTGCTTTAACGCGGCGCTACTTCTTGCTGCCCGACAGATTGGCAATCGAAGGGCTGGGATTGTCATTCCACCACGCATTGTCCGTCCATGGGCGCGCATCGACCTCATGCGTCCAGCAATTGCGCGGTTGCTGCGCCAGATGCCAATAGGTTTCGGCCAGATCAGCCGGATCAATTACGCCTTCATCACCTTTCGATGATTTGAACGCATCCCATTTATCGCCCAGCATCTTGCCGAGCGTGTCAGGCGAATTGACCGCTCCATCGACCACCACATGGGCCACGTGAATCCCTTGCGGACCAAATTCCGCATTCAAAGTCTGGCACAGCATTCGCCGTCCGCCCATCGCCGCAGCATGGCTATGCTGGCCGGCATTGCCGCGCACAGCAGAGGTGGCCGATGTGACGAGGAGCGAGCCGTGACTGCCGCTTTTCGCGCGCTCGACCATTGCAGGGAACATCGCATGGGCAAGGCGGAAGACACCATAGCAGCCCAGCCGCCAGCCCAGCTCAAACGTGCGGTGCGGCGTATCATGCAGGTCGCGTGTGCCGATCTGCGCGCCCAGATTGTAGAGCGCTGAGTGGATCGGCCCGATGTCTTTTTCGGCCCGCTCGACCAAATCCTCAATCGCGCCATCCTCGCTCGCATTGAGCAGAACGCCCGTGGCGCTGCCGCCCGCTTCCTCGATGCTGCCGGTGATCCGCGCCAAGCTCT
>CALLIO010000199.1 GCA_938009055.1 uncultured Altererythrobacter sp. | reverse complement strand
GTTTCTCTTACCCCGCGAAGCATCCTGGCTTGATGCATTCAGGTCCGAATTAAGAGCATTTCCCAACGGCAAATATGACGATCAGGTCGACAGCTTCAGCCAATTTGTACTTTGGCAACTTATGCGGTGGAGACTAGTTCTTCAGGAAAAAACATCCACCGGCAGGCCGGTACGCCCGATTAGGCAACGTCATCGACCATGGGGCCCCAGGGTAGAGTAGATATGTTAAATTCGTTTTGATCGGCGTTACAACCATCTAGATTGAGAGTTTTTGGGCCGATTGCAGCCAGTCCGCTTTGAGTATTTGATACCACGGGTTCCGGCCGCTCAATACTCTGTGAAGAGCGGCAAGATTGATGCTTGCGTATTATAGTGGTAATACACCTGATCTAAATAGCTCCAAGGATCGCCCGCATGACCCCTATCAAATCCTTAGTTTGCGCGATGTTCATTCTTACTGTCGTATCATCGTGTACAAGGTCAGGCGAATTTGCCGCAGCAGAACTGGCTGAAAGCGGGGATTTTGAGTATCTTCATTCCGGTTCGGCCAGGGAAGGCGCAGTCTATCAGGCAGGATCGATAGCAAAGTACGCCTGTACAATTCTGACCCTTCGCTATGCTGACGAAGGGCTTCTCGATCTGAACCAACCGATTGGCTTATATCTTCCTGAACTGCCATTGGGCCATGCTAGCGAGCCTACTATTTCTCAATTGCTTGCTAATCGCAGCGGTCTGCGAGATGGCCTTATGCCTGCCGTGGAGGCAGATATGGCCAGCGTATTGGCACTTCGATCAGCCGAAAACGCATTGGTGGAGTTTCCTTCGGGTAATTTGAGTAGCCCACCAGGCAGCGAGTACTCTTACGATTTGGTCAATTGGATAGCCGTGCAGGCCGTGTTGGAACGGGTCGGTGGTGAGTCGATCGACAAGCTTCTCACAAGAAAAGTTCTTATCCCAGCAGGAATGACTGAGAGCTTTGTCTTCAAGCAAGCACTTGGCGTTGAGGCGCAGGCTCCAGTTACAGATCCGCAGCCCATGCCCGACTTTCTCAAATGTGCAGGTGGCCTCGCAGCGGTACCGAAGGACCTCGTTTTGTTGTCGCGATTTGCTCACACTGAAGGCTTATCCAAGCAATCGCTTCAAGCGCTAAAAACCATCCGAACACCGGAAGAGAACTACTCTCTCGGAGGGCGTTTTGAGAAACACGCAGATCGCCTCATCGATTGGAAAACAGGCAGCAATGGTCCCTATAAGTCGATTGTGGTTTATGATCCCAAAACGGACACTGGGATTGCAGCGATGACGGCATCAGATACTTGGACCGAGATTGAAACAGTTAGAGAAGGCTGGATCTCGAAATTAGACTGACTGCAGGCCGTATTTGGGCCGATTGCCGACCGTCTGCTTTCAGCTGATCAATACTCAAAATCTGCCATTCCGCTTTCGACCCAGTTTTGGTCACTTACGGAATTCTCAGGCTCAAATTCACCCTGTTGCGAATATCATCGGCATCGACGGGCCGGGCAATTGAGGCATTCACCTCATTCACACCCTCACTTTGGTGATGCAAAGGTGCACCAAAATAGGGGAGGACATTTGGATGGGTGGAATTCAGCAAAGTATCGAACAGCTTGTTAGCCCAACTAGGCTAGCCGCAGTCGCGGCGCTGGTATTTGTGATGATCGTATCAGCAGCCCCGCTGCGCGCGCAGGACACACGCGTGCGGGCTGACTTGGCAAGCTATGAGCAATATGGCGAAGGCACCCCGCAACCCATTGATGGAATTTGGCGGCTGCGCGAGCTCAATAAGCAGGTGATCGTTGAAAACGGCATCGTCATCGCGATGGAGGAGTGGACGCATTTGTTCGTTTGGGTGGTCGACCCTGGAATGGTTACGTCGTCCAAGCTGCGCCAGATCGACCGCCAGAAATTCACAGCCTATGACGAACTCCTCAAGCGTGAGATGGAATGGACTGTCCGTGCGGATGGAACCATTTTTGCAAGCGGTGGCACTGGATTGCTTGCTCCCAAATTTTCGCTTGAACCGATCGAATTGTCCTATCCAGGCGTTTTTGACGCAATCGTCAGGGGCGAAGAAGTCGTACTTACGCCTGAAGGGTTTGGCGTGATCCCGCGGCCAGAGCCACTCGAGATTGAGCTCGAATTCACCGGCCCGTTCACCACCGGAGACGGCATGTGCCTCGACCTCGACGCCAAAGATATCGGGCGGCAAGGCGGCAATCTGCAAGTCTGGGAATGTCTGGGCGGCGACAACCAGCGCTTCCTGTTTCTCGAAGAAGACGGCTTGATCGTCTCCGCCAGTGGCATGTGTCTGGAAGCAGTCGGGAGCGATAATGGTGCGCCTGTGCGTGCGTTCGGCTGTGATGGCAACGAAGCTCAGATCTGGTCAACCAAAGCGTTGCCCGGAAAAGATCGGCAAGCATTGGTCAACGCCAAAACCGGACGCTGCCTTGATGCGCATGGGCCGGAATCAAAGCGCAATGGTGGCCGGATCCAGATCTGGGATTGCTTTGTAGGCAACAATCAAAGCTGGAGCATGTAATGTTGTCGGCACTTCGTCTCGCCGCTGCGCTTGTCATCATAGCCGCTGCTACGCCTGCCTCTGCTGGATCAAAGCATCGGCCGATTGAGCTTGTCCAATGTCCCACACCTTTGGGAAGCGTGGCTGTTATCGAGGGCGACGCGCGCAGCTGGGTGGAGAAAAAGCTGGGAAGCCCTAAGCAGATCATTGAAGCCCTGGTCAATCAATCGCGCTGTTTCACGTCCTATGATCCTAGCAGCGGACAGCCCTCTGAATTCATGCTGACCATCGTGGCGGGTGACAAAGTGGAAGTCGCCACCGCGACCAGCCTCAACAGTGCCAGTGTCGCGAACGCAGCAGCCATGGCGCAAAATAGCGGGTATCGCAGCGGCATGGGCACAGCAGGCGATATTGCAGGTATGATCCCGCTTGCAGGAGCCGTCGTCAACGGGCTTGCTGGAGTGGTAGGCATCGGCAAGAAGAATACGGTTGTCACTGGCCTTACCCTGATTGATACAGGCCAAGGCGTTGCAATTGCCTCGGGCACAGGTCTTGTCCAAAAAACCAGGCTGAAATTTCATGACGATGACGAGGATGCGATGGCGCGCATGCCCGAAGGGTATTGGATGCGGGCGGTTGAAGAGGCCTCCGCTGATCTTCGTTTCACAAAAAGGGAAAATGGCAGAGAGATGATCCAGGGCTTTGTCATCGCCTTCAATAATATGGTGACGCAAGCCCAAGCGATGGGGGCCGGCCGCAAATCAGAGCAAGACAAGCTTGCTGATGCTGCATCGGTGGCGGCCAGCGATCTTGCCAATGCCGAGCTGGATGAGCCAGCTGGTCGGCCAGCAGTGATCGTGGCCATTGCATCAAATCTCTATCTTGAACCTTCGCGCGAGGCGGAGACTGTGCGCGCCATTCGGCCTGGTCAGGAATTGACACCAATTGGGGATCTCAGCGGCATATTTCTCCCCGTTAGTGATGCCTATGGCGTTTTGGGATGGGTCAGTGTCGAAGATCTGCGATAGCGGACGCCAAGGCTTTCAACCCATGCCCCGCCGACTAGCTGGCGCTGGCGTCAACAAGGCCCTCGCGCAGAGCGTAGGCAATGAGCTCCGCGGCAGAGCGGGCGTTGGCCTTGCGCATAACGCTGGTGCGGTGACGATCAACGGTCTTGATACTGATGCCCAAGGTTTCCCCTATTTCGCGATTGGTCTGCCCACTCACCACCAAGTTCAGGATTTGTCGTTCGCGGCTGGTAAGGGGCTCAAGATCGGCAGCATCTTCGAGCAATTGTGTGAAGCGCTGGCAGATGACCCGGCCACCATCCATAATGCGCGGGATTGCAGCCCCCAGTTCATCGAGGTCATCGCTTTTGCAAAAGACACCGTCCGCGCCAACCTCAACCAGCTCGGCGATTTTACCGCTCGCCTCTATGCCAGTGAAAATGACGATCTTGCATTCAGGCGTCCAGCGTCGCGCCTCGATCAAAACCTCAGTGCCGCCTGCATGCGGCATGGTTACGTCGAGCATCAACAGATCAGGTTGGTGCTTGCGCACCGCGCCAATGGCGCGAATACCGTCAGCGACTTGGTCCGCGATGGTAAAACGATAGCCTTCAAGCGCGTCAGCATTGCCCAGCAATTGAGCCAAAGCGCCGCGAACGACGCTATGATCGTCGGCGATTACAGCCTTGTGTTCCTTGCCGAATGTCATAGTGCCCACC
>CALLIO010000198.1 GCA_938009055.1 uncultured Altererythrobacter sp. | reverse complement strand
GGTGGTCGATGCCAATGTCGAGCGAGTGGTCGCACGGCTGGCGAATATCACCGAAGCGCTGCCCGCCGCGCGCAAAGCGATCCGCGAACAGACTGATGCGATAACGCCCGATGAGCGGGCCGGTGATTTTGCCCAAGCGATAATGGATCTGGGCTCCTCCATCTGCACCAGCCGCGATCCCAAATGCCTGCTGTGCCCTTTGAGCGATGCGTGCGTGGCAAGGGCCAAGGGTGATCCTGCAAGCCTTCCGGTTAAACCACCGAAGAAAGCCAAACCGCAGCGCAAGGGCCGCGCATTCTGGATTGAGAAAGATGGCGCAGTTTGGCTCGTCACTCGCCAAGGCACAGGGATGCTGGGCGGGATGCGCGCATTGCCCGATGATGGCTGGAGCGCGCAGGCGGATGGGTATGGCGATGTGCCAGTGGAAGGGGATTGGGAAGCGCTGGGCGCTGTCACCCACACTTTCACGCATGCTCATTTGACGCTCAGCGTCGCGCGCTATTCAGGCGATCAGAAACCTATTGGTGAGGGCGAGTGGTGGCCGATCAGCGCATTGGATGATGCAGGTCTGCCCACGCTGTTTGCCAAGGCCGCGCGGCTGGCGTTAGCTCAGGTGTAAACGCCTAAAATATTCCGCCACCCAGCATCAGGCGCACAACCGCTATCACGCCGATAATCAGGCAGAAATTGCGCCCGCTATCGCTCGACGAAATCTGGCCGATCACGACCCCGATCACAATCAGCGGAAGCGCGATCCAATTGGCCCAGCCAAGCAAAGGAATGGTCGCAGGGATGACGATAATGAGCGAGATAATTCCGATCAGGAAAGAGAGTAGATTTGCCATGTGTGTTATATGGGTAGCACACCTTGAGAATTCAAGTCTTAATTGACCAGACAGGCGGCTTCCCCCAATGCTGAACCGAAATAGATTTCGGATGAGGACTTACCCCAATGGCTTTTCGCGAATTTGACGCACCCGCACTCTCGCGCCGCTCGTTAATCAAAGGCAGCGCCTATGCCGCGGCTGGCAGCGCACTGGCCGGCTTGCCATTTTCCCAGCTTCTCGCCGCCCATGATGTTAGCACCGGATGGCCCAATGTCGCCAAGCTGGTCGAGAAATATGTTGGCGGCGGCAAGGTCGCCAATATGCTCATCACGCTGGGCAATGGGCAGGAAGATCACGCCCATACCGTCAGTCGCGGCAAGCTCGCTTTCGGTAGCAAGAAACAGATTGATGCGGATTCGCTTTACCGCATTTACTCGCAGACCAAGCCGATCACCGGCATGGCGACTATGATGCTGATTGACGAGGGCAAGCTTGGCCTCGACCAGCCTTTGGCAGAGATTATTCCCGCCTTTGCCGAAATGCGCGTGCTCAAGACGCAGGAAAGCCCGCTTGATGATAGTGTGCCCGCCGAGCGCCCGATCACGATCCGGCAATTGCTCACCCATACCTCCGGCCTTGGCTATAATATCATCAGCAAGGGGCATTTGCTCAAAGCGTTTAACGATCAAGGGATCACTTCAGGTCAGATCAGCAAATTGCCAATTCCCGGCGTTGCAGCCGGTGACAGCGCGCCGTCGCTCGAAGCCTTTGCCGACCGGCTCGCTGCGCTGCCGCTGATGTATCAGCCTGGCACTCAGTGGAGCTATTCGGCCAGTATTGATTTGCTGGGGCGCGTGATCGAAGTTGCCTCGGGTCAGAGCTTTGATGCCTTCTTGCAAGAACGCTTGTTCGATCCGTTGGGTATGGAAAGCACTTTCTGGCAAGTGCCTGAAAGCGAGCTGGGCCGTCTGACCGACAATTACGGGATTTTGAACGGTGTGCCGCTGCCGGTCGATCCGGCGAGCAATTCGATCTATGCCGAAAAGCCTCCGCTGATCTGGGGCGGGTCGGGCCTTGTGTGTAGCGCGCGCGATTATGACCGTTTCCAGCGCATGTTGCTTGGCCATGGCAAGCTGGATGGCAAGCGCGTGATGGGCGAGCTGGCGGTGCGCGTGGGCACGGGCAACATCATGCCCAAAACCGCCACCACCAAGGGCACTTGGGTTGATGGGCAAGGCATGGGCGCTGGCGGGCGCTCGGTCGGTTCGCAATTTGGCTGGGGCGGAGCAGCCGGAACGCTCTCCACCATCGACTATGATTTGAACATGCGCGTGGGGCTGTACACGCAATATATTCCCGCCGAAACCTATCCGATCCGCAAGGAATTTATCGAGGCTGTTCTCGCCGATACCGCCGCGATGAAGGGCGCGTAAGATGCCAGCAACAGGCCCTATCGCTTTTGCTGGATCTCCGATTGACCGGGCCGATCACATCCGTGTGGATGATGATGCTTTGGCAGGTTTGATGGATTGGCGGGCGAAGGTGCTCGCGCTCGATGGACTGCTCCCACAAATTGACGATATGGGCGGCTTGGTCTGGGGCAATTTGGCCGATGTTCCGCAAGAGGCGGAATTGGTCTTCCTTGGTATGATGGATGATAAGGCGCATTTCGCTGCTGTGCCCGATGGCGGGGATACCGGCCCTGCGTTTGCAATGCCGCGCGCATGGCAAGCGATCCAGCAGCTTAGCCCGCAAGATCTGGCGATTTATGGCGGTGCGCGCAGTCTGGTTGATTGGCACGCGCGCCACCAATTCTGCGCCAAATGCGGCGGCAAGACCAAACTTGCGAAGGGCGGCTGGCAGCGCAATTGCTCCTTCGATGGCGGCTGCGGCGCGCAGCATTTCCCGCGCACCGATCCTGTCACGATCATGCTGGTCGAGAATAACGGCAAGTTGTTGCTTGGCCGCCAACCGCGCTTTCCCGCCCGCGCGTTTTCCGCGCTCGCCGGTTTTGTCGAACCGGGCGAAACCATTGAAGAGGCCGTGGCTCGCGAAGTGCATGAAGAGGCGGGGCTGCGCGTTCATGATGTCGAATATATCGCAACCCAGCCATGGCCGTTCCCAAGCCAGCTGATGATCGGTTGCTATTCCAAAACTGACGAGACCGAGATCACGCTCGATGTCGAGGAGCTGGAGGAAGCGCGCTGGTTCACCCGCGAAGAAGTCCAGCATGCGATGGACACCATTGGCAGTGAAGAGGGGCCGTTTAACGCGCCGCCGCCCGCTGCGATTGCGCATTCATTGCTCAAATGGTGGCTCGAGAAAGAGGGGGCGTAAAACTGATGAGTCAAGCTGAACCTTATCCGCTGACAATCGACATTTATTCCGATGTCATGTGCCCTTGGTGCGCGATTGGCTATGGCCAATTGTCCAAAGCTTTGAAAGAGTTAGGTGGCGAAGTGGATGCGCAGATCCGCTGGCGTCCGTTTGAGCTCAATCCCGATATGCCCACGGAGGGCGAGGAGCAGGGCGCGCATTTGAAGCGCAAATATGGCCGCAGTGATGAAGAGGGCAAGGCCGCGCAAGGCAAGATGAAGGAAATCGCCGCCGATGCTGGCGTCTCGCTTTCTTACGAGGGCGATGACCAGAAACCGGGCATGATGTGGAACACGCGCGCGGCGCATATGCTGCTCAGCTTTGCGCTGGAAGAGGCTGGGCCAAAGGTGCAAACCGA
>CALLIO010000197.1 GCA_938009055.1 uncultured Altererythrobacter sp. | reverse complement strand
AATTCACAACTCAAGGGAATTACTTATCCCCTTTCTGCCCACATAGCACTGCGCATATCCGATGGATTGTCGGGTAATGGGAGTGCACGCATGAGATGGCGTACGTAAAAATTGTAACAAACCAACACGAGGGGCTGCTCGTTTCACAGAACGAACTTGGCGGAAACCAGCCTTCAGACGGTTTCGTGCCCTTTCTATTCCCATTCAATCGTGCCGGGCGGTTTTGACGTATAATCATAGACCACGCGGTTGATGCCTTGCACTTCGTTCACGATGCGGGTGGCGCATTGAGTCAGGAAGCTGGCTTCGAATGGGTAGACATCGGCGGTCATCCCATCGGTCGAAGTCACAGCGCGCAATCCGCACACGCTGTCGTAAGTGCGCCCATCGCCCATCACGCCGACGGTTTTCACTGGAAGCAGCACGGCAAAAGCTTGCCAGATTTCGTCATAGAGACCGGCCTTGCGGATCTCGTCCAAATAGATCGCATCCGCCTTGCGCAAGATGTCGCAGCGCTCTTTGTTAACCTCGCCCGGAATGCGGATCGCTAGGCCTGGCCCGGGGAAGGGGTGCCGTCCGACAAATTGATCGTTGAGGCCAAGCTCGCGGCCCAATGCGCGCACTTCGTCCTTGAAGAGTTCACGCAAAGGCTCGACCAGCTCCATATTCATCCGCTCGGGCAGGCCGCCAACATTGTGGTGCGATTTGATCGTGACCGAGGGCCCGCCAGTGAAGGAGACGCTTTCGATCACATCGGGGTAGAGCGTGCCTTGGGCGAGGTAATCCGCGCCGCCAAGCTTGTTCGCTTC
Organism: uncultured Altererythrobacter sp.; assembly: GCA_938009055.1. GTDB lineage: Bacteria > Pseudomonadota > Alphaproteobacteria > Sphingomonadales > Sphingomonadaceae > Erythrobacter. The sequence continues at coordinate 9,583 of CALLIO010000197.1, read as the reverse complement.
TTCTTCGAACACGGCGATAAATTCGCCGCCGATGAATTTGCGCTTCTTCTCTGGATCGGTGACGCCATCGAGTCCCGCCATAAAGCGCTCTTCTGCATCCACCACAACCAGTGGGATATTGTAATGATCGCGGAACAAGCTTTCGACTTGCTCGCGCTCGTTGAGGCGCAAGAGACCGTGATCGACAAAAACGCAGGTGAGCTGGTCGCCGATTGCCTCGTGGATCAGGATGGCAGCGACGGAGGAGTCCACTCCGCCCGACAATCCGCAAATGACTTTCCCGTCACCCACTTGAGCTTTGATTTCAGCAACCTTGGTGTCGCGATATGCGGCCATGGTCCAATCGCCTGCCAGCCCGCACACGCGGTGGACGAAGTTGGCGAGCAATTTACCGCCATCGGGCGTGTGGACGACTTCGGGGTGGAATTGCGTGCCGTAAAATTGGCGTTCCTCATCCGCGATCACAGCAAAGGGAGCGCCTTCTGATGTGGCGACAATTTCAAAGCCGGGCGCAAATTCGGTGACTTTATCGCCGTGGCTCATCCAGACTTGATGCTGCTCGCCCTCGCCCCATAAGCCATCAAACAAAGCGCATGACTTGGTCACGGTCAGATGCGCGCGGCCAAATTCGCCGCCTTCGCCCGTTTCGTGGCCCGGACGCACTTGCCCGCCCAATTGTTGGCTCATCACTTGCTGGCCATAACAAATGCCAAGGATCGGAATGCCTGCCTTGAAAAGCACTTCTGGCGCGCGCGGCGAGCCTTCATCGGGAACGCTGGCCGGCGAGCCGGAGAGGATAATCCCCTTGGGTTTCATTCGGTGAAAAGCTTCCTCTGCAAGGCTAAATGGCGCGATTTCGGAGTAAACACCGGCTTCGCGCACCCGGCGCGCGATTAGCTGGGTAACCTGGCTGCCGAAATCAACAATAAGGATCGAATCTGGGAGATGGTCTTGGTCCATAAAGCAATGCTTTGGCGAGAGCCTGCCCGCGAGTCCAGCGCTGGGAACCCAGCTATGCGCAACTTGGGAAGCGAAGCCCCGACAGGCTTGAAGAAAATGATCCATTTTTGAATTGCATTGTCGGAAACACACATCGCGTTTTTCGCACTTGCAGCATGTTTGCTGCATCGCAATATTGCAAGTGCAAAAAATAACTGGATGCACCCGTATAGGTATCCCTTAGACCTCTTTAGGAGATACAAAATGCGTAAACTTGCAATGGCCACTTTGGCCGCACTCACCCTCACCTCCCCACTCTCAGCCGCTTATGAAAAGCCCGGTATGGACGAAGTGCGGATCCCTTATGGCGATCTGAACTTGTCGATCCCTGCTGACGTCGAAAAGCTTGAAGCACGGATCGAGCGCAAATTGCGCGAAGCGTGCAAGCTCGATACCGTTTACGCCTACGGCTCAGCTCGGTTTGACCGCTCATGCTTGGCTGAAGGACGCGCGCAAGCAATGGCTCAGGTTGAAGCCAAGCAGAAGCGCAGCCTGGCACTGAATCAGCGCTAATCCTGCGCAAGGATTGATGACAATTGGGCCGTTTCTCCGTCTGTGAGAAGCGGCCCTTTTGCATGCGCCATGTTCCCTGCCGTATGATGCATGCAATAGGACAAAGTTTGTTGCACTTTGCACAACACCAATCAAATTTATGTCATTTGAATTGAGGCAGGCAGAGGCTTATTTGACCCTCAACAAGACGGTCAGAGCCTCTCTTCCCTCGACGCACAACCCTCTTGTCTGCAGGCCCAAACATGCGTCCCCACGCTGATCTGGTCTGCTTATACTGCTGCAGCGGCCATGCGCTGCGCGATGCCAGGGCCCCTCTCTCCTTTTGCCCGGCACTATGCAGCAGTGAGTGAGACGCGGTCGCCCCCCTCTCCCCTTCGGTGGCCGCGTCTTCAACTCTTTTCCCAATTGATTTGAGCGCGCGCGAACTTTTTTCGCGCCATGCTGTCACCTTTTCGCAGCGGCGGGCGAATACCCCTTTGAGCGCAGGTCATTCACTCCGGTCTGGCCGCACTCAAACGACAGTTTCGGCCAGGCGCAATCCCCTCCCCAACGCTTGGTCCGACTTTAAAAGGAAGCGCAGGTCTTTACCCGCTTGGCTTCCTTGAAGTGCGGTCACCGACCCTCCCAACCCTGTATCCAAGAGACAGGTGGCCGCACTTCCCTTTTCTCAGCCCTTGGCTTTGAGCCTATTGCGCTTCGACCAACGCACGCAGTTCCGTTTTCAGCAGCTTGCCAATATGGCTGCGCGGCATTTCGTCGATCGCATGCAGCGCGGACAAGCGCTGGGTCTTGCCAAGCCGGGCGTTGACCGCGGCGAGGACGGCGTCTGCATCGCCTTCACCGTTTTCGAACCGGACAAAGCCCACTGGCGTTTCGCCCCATTGGCGCGATGGCACGCCGATAACGGCGGCTTCTGCAACGCCCGCCTCCTTCAAAAGCTCATTTTCCAGATCAATCGGATAGATATTGAAGCCGCCCGAAATAATCATGTCTTTTGATCGGCCGACCAGCTCGACAAAGCCCTCTGCATCGACACGGCCAATATCGCCCATGCGCTGCCAAGTGATGCCGGTTTCAGGGTCAGTCCAATAGCCTTCGCGCGTTTTGCCGGGCTGGTTTTGATATCCGCTCATCATGGTTTGCGAGAGACCGATCAGATTGCCGGCCTCGCCTGCTGGAACAGGTTTGTCATCATCATCGAGCACTTTCAGCTCGCTGCCCGGAGCAGGCCGCCCAACCGTGTGGAGTTTGTCGGGAAACTCGTGGGCCGCAAGCAGGCAAACAACGCCGCCTTCGGTCATCGAATAAATCTCGATCAAACCGCCGGGCATACGGGCGAGCACTTCGCGTTTCAGTTCGGCAGAGAAGGGCGCAGAAGTGCAATATTTAATCCCGAGGCTCGACAGATCAAAATCGTCAAAGCGATCAAAGTCCATCAACCGCTGATATTGCACGGGCACCAGCATGGTAACGGTGATGCGGTGCGATTGCGCCAGATCGAGCCAAAGCGCGCAATCAAACTTGCCCATGATCGTCAGCGTGCCGCCAGCCAGCATGGTGGCAAGGAAGCTGACCATCGTGGTGTTGGAATAGAGCGGGGTCGAAGCGAGCGAGCGCACTTCCATCCCAGCGCTGAGGTAACTTGCTGCCGTTGCTGCAAATTGCCTCCAGCGCATTTGGTGCGAATGGACGATCCCCTTGGGCGTACCCGTCGTCCCGCTGGAATAGATGATGTTGAAAGGGTCTTTCGGATCGGGAGTGACATTTGGCGCCTTTGCGCCCTCTGGCGCCATCCACGCATCAATCTGCTCAAGCGCAATATGATCCAGATCGAGCAGGAAGCCATTGCCCAACTCCGCTGATTTTGCCGCATCGATGAACAAATGCTGCGCCCCGCTATCCTTGGCCATGCCTTTCAATTGATCGGGCGAGGCGCTGGTGGTGAGCGGCGCGGCCACTCCGCCTGCGCGCACTGCGGCGAGGAAGACCAGCGCGTAATTGACGCAGCTTGTGCCAAGGATCGCGACCGATTGCTGCGGCTTTAGCCCTGTTTCAATCAGCTTTGCAGCAAGTCGCTCGATCCGCTCATTCAGCTGCGCCCAAGTGATCTCTTGGCTATCGTCGCGCATCGCCAGCGCTTCTGGCTGCGCATCCGCCCATGCCGCCAAAACGTCAGCAAAAGTGCCATATTCTGCGCCCAATTTGTCCAGCATCATCATCCCTCGCATTTTCAGTCTGCCTAAGGCCGATAAAGCCCTGTGTCGAGGCAGGTTTCACTATGGTGGAAAAAGCGGCACGAAGAGGCGCAAAAGCTTGGGAATCGCGGCTTGTGAGCGTATATAATCGGCATGAGCGAAGACACTGAAAACAACCCATCCAAGCCCGCCAAACAAGAAGGCGAATATGGCGCCGATTCGATCAAGGTTTTGAAAGGCCTGGATGCCGTGCGCAAACGCCCAGGCATGTATATTGGCGACACCGATGATGGCTCGGGCCTGCATCACATGGTCTTCGAAGTGTCGGACAATGCGATCGACGAAGCATTGGCAGGGCATTGCGATCTGGTGCTGATCGAGCTCAATCCTGATGGCAGCGTTAGCGTCGAAGACAATGGCCGCGGCATTCCGGTTGGCATGCACGCAGAAGAAGGCGTGTCGGCCGCTGAAGTTATCATGACCCAGCTGCACGCGGGCGGTAAGTTTGAAAACACTTCAGACGATAATGCTTACAAGGTTTCCGGCGGCCTGCACGGCGTGGGCGTGTCGGTGGTCAATGCGCTATCCGATTGGCTCGAGCTGGTGATCTGGCGCGATGGCAAAGAGCACTGGATGCGCTTTGAAAATGGCGATGCGGTGAACAGTCTGGAAATTCGCGGCGACGCGCCCAAGACCGATCAGAACCCCGATGGCAATGGGTTCAAGAAGGGCACGCGCGTCACTTTCCAAGCCAGCCATGACACGTTCAAAAACGTCACTGTGTTTGATTTTGACAAGCTTGAGCATCGTTATCGCGAGCTCGCTTTCCTCAATTCCGGCGTGCGCATTTTGCTGCGCGATAATCGCGGCGAAGAAGTGCTTGAGCATGATTTGTATTACGAAGGCGGGATTGCCGCATTCGTCTCCTATCTCGACCGGAACAAAGAAGCGCTGATTCCCGCGCCGATTTCTGTTTCGGCAGAGAAGGACGGGATCGGCATTGATGTCGCGCTGGAATGGAACGACAGTTACTACGAGAATGTTCTCACCTTCACCAACAACATCCCGCAGCGCGATGGCGGCACGCATCTGGCCGCTTTCCGGGCTGCGCTGACCCGCACGCTCAACAATTATGCGGAAGGCTCAGGCCTTTTGAAGAAAGAGAAAGTCTCGCTTTCTGGCGAAGACATGCGCGAAGGACTGACTGCGATTGTCAGCGTAAAACTGCCTGATCCCAAATTCTCATCCCAGACCAAGGACAAATTGGTCTCTTCCGAAGTGCGCAAGCCATTGGAAAGTCTGATGGGCGAGAAAATGACTGAATGGCTGGAGGAAAATCCGGCTGATGCGAAGTCGATTGTTCAGAAGATCATCGATGCTGCTGCCGCCCGCGAAGCGGCCAAGCGCGCTCGCGAAATGAGCCGCAAAGGCGCAATGTCGGTCGCATCGCTCCCCGGAAAGCTTGCCGATTGTCAGGAACGCGATCCGGCAAAATCCGAACTCTTCCTGGTCGAGGGCGATTCCGCTGGCGGCTCTGCCAAGCAGGGGCGCGACCGCAAAACGCAGGCGATCCTGCCGCTCAAAGGTAAGATCCTGAACGTTGAGCGCGCGCGGTTTGACCGGATTATCTCATCCAAAGAAGTCGGCACGCTGATCCAGGCAATGGGCACCGGCCTGCGCGACGAGTTCAATCTGGAAAAGCTGCGCTATCACAAGATCGTCATCATGACCGATGCTGACGTTGACGGCGCGCATATTCGCACGCTTCTGCTCACTTTCTTCCACCGGCAAATGCCCGAAATTGTGAAGGCAGGGCACCTCTTCATCGCTCAGCCTCCGCTCTACAAAGTCGCCAAGGGGCGCAGCGAAGTCTATGTGAAGGATGATGCCGCGCTGGACCGTTATCTGATCGATGCGGGGCTTTCTGGCCGTATGCTTGAAACCGCTGATGGCGGGCGCGGCGATGGCGATCTGCGCGATCTGGTCGACCATGCCTTGCGTTTCCGCAACCTTTTGGCCTTTGCCCCGCGGCGCTACAACCCGGGCATTATCGAGCAGATGGCTTTGTCCGGCTCGCTCGATCCTTCAATCGACAATGCGATGCGGTTGAAAGCGCTCGAATTGGCCGCCACGCGCCTTGGCCAAGGTGATGTGGAAGCCCGTTGGTCAGCGCGCCTGCGCGACAATGGCGATGTCTTGTTTGAACGGGTGTGGCGCGGCGTTACTGATGTCCATGAAATCGAAGCGCGCTTCTTGCAGAGCACCGAAGCTCATAGGCTACACGCCCTCGCCGGAAGCCATGCCGAAGCATACGTCAAGCCTTCGCGTCTGGTAAAAACCAGTGCGGCAGAAGGCGCCGATGAGGATGATGGCGAGGACGAAGCGCCAGCAATCAGCGATGATGAGGCGATCACGCGGCCATCGCAGCTATTGGACGCGGTTCTTGCCGCTGGGCGCAAGGGTCTTTCGATCCAGCGCTACAAGGGTCTTGGCGAGATGAATGCCGAGCAGCTTTGGGAGACTACGCTCGATCCTGAAAACCGCGCGCTTCTGCAGGTCAAGGTCGAAGACGCCGATGTGACGGATGAGATATTCACCCGCCTGATGGGTGATGTGGTCGAACCGCGCCGCGAGTTTATTCAGGACAATGCCTTGAACGTCGCCAATCTCGACGTTTAACCGCGCGGGTTTGGCCACCGGATTAGCTTGACGGGCAGCGATCCTGCCCCCACCTCTAAGCATGATGTTTAGACGTGCAATTGCGCTAATTGGTTGAAAGGACACGACGCATAATGCCCCGCGCCAAGGAAACAAAGCAGATCGAACGCGGCGGCTTTTGGCTGTTCCTCGCGCTGGTCACGCTGGCGATGGTGGCGATTGTCTGGCCTTTTTATAAAGCGGTGCTATGGGCTGCGCTGGCAGCGATTATGTTCCAGCCGCTCTATCAACGTGTGCTTGCGCGCTGGCCCAATTATCCCAGCCGCTGCGCTGCTGGGACGATAGCGATCATCACCTTTGCGGTGCTTTTGCCTGCGCTCTTTATCAGCGGGCTGGTGGTTGAAGAGGCGATTTCGGTCGTGATCGCTTTCCAGACAGGCAATATCGATGTGCCCGGCATGATCGATCAAATCCGCTCGGCAATTCCCGCCAATGTTATGTCTGCGCTTGAGGCGAATGGCTGGGGCGATATGGCCGATTTGCAAGACCGTGCGCAGGAATTCGCCGCTGAAATTGCAACAATGGTTGCGGGGCAAGCGGTCGCTTTTGGCGGGGGTGTTGCCAGCTTTGCGCTGGCCTTTGGTATCGGGCTTTATGTCAGCTATTTCCTCATCCGCGATGGCAAGGAAATCGGCGAGGCGGTGGTCCATTCCATACCGCTTGAACGCACCATTGCGGTCCGCCTCGTCGAGAAATTCCTCTCCATCGTGCGCGCAACGATCAAGGGTTCAGGCGTCGTCGGACTGGTCCAAGGGGCCTTGGGCGCCATCACCTTCTGGATTGCGGGCGTTCCTTCAGCGATATTGTTCGGCGTGCTGATGGCGATCTTCAGTCTCGTGCCCGCTATTGGCACGGGCATCGTGTGGGTTCCTGTCGCAATCTGGCTGCTTGCAACAGGTGCGATTTGGCAAGGCATCTTGGTCATAGTCTCCGGCATTGCAGTGATCGGCATGGCGGACAATATCTTACGCCCGACGCTGGTGGGCCGCGACACGGGCATTCCCGATTGGATTATCCTCATCACGACTTTGGGCGGACTTTCCTGGATGGGCCTGTCCGGCATCGTCGTTGGGCCGCTGGTGGCGGGCTTGTTCCTTGCTGGATGGTCGATTGCCGATGAACGGCGCGAAGTGATCGAAGCGCGCGCAGCATCTTCCAAAGACGCTGCTACTTAACATGCAGCGCCTCGTCAGACCCGGTTCGCAAGAAGAACAAGTCGGCAGGCTGATCCTTGCCGCCGCGCTTGTGCTCTTCTTGCCCGCATTGCCGCTTGGCAATTACATTGCTTATCCCTTCGTAATCCTGTCGACTTGGTTTCACGAGATGGGCCACGGGCTGACCGCGATTGCGCTTGGCTATGAATTCGAGCAGCTTGAGATTTATGCCAGCGGTTCGGGCGTTGCGCTGACCCGCTATGCACAAGAACCCTCGGCCATTTCGCGCGCGCTGGTCGCTTTGGGCGGTCCGATGGCACCGGCTATTATCGGGTCGCTGCTTATTCTTTCGAGCGCGCATCAAAGACTGTGGCGCCCGGTCTTGCTTGGGCTGGCCGTGGTGATTGGCTTTTCAACCGTCATTTGGGTGCGCTCGATTGTTGGTATTGTGGTGCTGCCGCTCGTCGCGGTGATCCTGATGGGGATTGCGTGGAAAGCAAGCGAGGGCGTGACTCGCTTCATGTTGCAATTCCTTGGCATTCACGCTGCGCTTTCGATGTTCGGGCAGTGGGATTATCTACTGATGGAAAGCGCGGTCATCGGCGGGCGCTCTATGCCTTCTGACACCGGCGCGATGGAACAAGCGCTGGCCTTACCGCATTGGCTGTGGGCGGGCCTGATCATTGTGACCGCAGCCGCAATGATCCTTGCCAGCCTGAAATATGCATTGAAGCCGCGCCTGCCCGACAATGTGATCCAGTTCAAACAGTGAGCGATTTTGACACGATTGTTCTGGGTGGCGGAGCGGCGGGCCTGTTTTGCGCAGGCCTGATCGGGCAAGCAGGCCAAAGCGTACTGTTGCTCGAAAAGTCCGAGGCATTGGGCAAGAAGATCCTGATTTCCGGTGGCGGGCGCTGCAACTTCACCAATATCCATGCCAGCCCGCAAAATTATCTCTCAGCCAATCCGCATTTCGCAAAATCGGCTCTGGCGCGCTATTCACCGCGCGATTTTACCAGCCTAGTTGAAAGCTATGGGATTGATTATCATGAGAAAACGCTGGGGCAATTGTTCTGCGATGGCTCGGCCAAACAGATCGTCTCCATGCTGGTTGCAGAATGCGCGAAGGGAAATTGCCGGCTAGAGACATCGCGAGATACCCTAGAGATAAGTCGAGATGCGGCCAGATACCGTGTCCAAACCGGCAGCGAAGAGCATTTCGCGAAGCAGATCATTTTGGCAACCGGCGGACCTTCGATACCGAAAATGGGCGCAAGCGGATTTGCCTATGACATTGCGCGCCAGTTTGGTCTCAAAGTGGTCGAACCGGTTCCAGCGCTGGTGCCGCTGACATTGGGCGGCGAAGATGTGTTGTTCCGCGACCTTTCCGGTGTTTCCGCCCATGTCGAGGCGACCGCTGGCAAAGCGAGTTTTGCTGAAGCGGCGCTTTTCACCCACCGCGGATTATCCGGCCCTGCGATCCTACAAGTCAGCTCCTACTGGAAGCATGGCGATCCGGTGGCGATCAATTTCCTGCCTGACCTTAAAAGCGAGTGGCTGATCGAGGCCAAGCAAGCCAATCCGCGCGCGACAATCCGCTCCACCCTAACCCAGCATTTGTCCGAACGCCTTGCCATCACCTTGGCTGACCGGCTGCGACTGGAAGGCGAGCTGGCTAATCTGGCGGATAAGAAACTGCGCGCTGCTGAGGAGCGGCTCAAACGCTGGATATTCCAACCCAATGGAACGGAAGGCTTCGCCAAGGCTGAAGTCACCGCTGGCGGGATCAGCACTGCGGAATTATCCTCGCAAACGATGGAAGCGAAGAAAGCGCCCGGGCTCTATGTGATCGGGGAAGCGGTGGATGTGACCGGATGGCTGGGCGGATACAATTTCCAATGGGCATGGGCATCAGCGCATGCCGCCGCGCAAGCGATCATCGCACAGGATCAGCAGTAAAAGCTAAGTCGCGATCTTCAGCGTATTAACGCCCAGCGCGCCGCC